>NZ_JBGUAX010000010.1 GCF_041821065.1 Egicoccus sp. AB-alg2
GATCGCGTCCCGCGGGGTGGTGTAGGACCGTGCGTCTCGGTTGTCAGGTGCGGGGTGCTGCGGGCAGGGACGGTAGACGGTCTTTGTCGTCGAGGAGCGCGGCGACGGATCCGGCCGCGATGTAGCGGCGGTCGGCGGCGATCATTTCGTCGTTGATCTCGACCAGCAGTGCGCCGACGAGGCGGATGACGGACTCGACGTTGGGGAAGATCTGCACGACGTCGGTGCGGCGCTTGAGTTCACGGTTGAGCCGTTCGATCGGGTTGTTGGACCAGATCTTGGGCCAGTGCGAGGGCGGGAAGCCGGTGTAGGCCAGCAGGTCGTCTTCCATTGCCTGCAGCCGCTCGGCCACGTTGGGGGCGATCCGTGTCAGCTGGTCGACGACCGAGCGCAGCTGGCCGATTGCGGCGTCGCGGTCGGGTTGGGCGAAGATGGTGCGGATCAGTGCCGAGATCACCGCCCGCTGCTGGGAGCGGGCGACCGCGAGCAGGTTGCGCATCGCATGTACCCGGCAGCGCTGCCAGCCAGAGCCTTGCAGGACCTTGCGGATGGCGGCCTTCAACCCCGCGTGCGCGTCGGAGATGACCAGCTTCACGCCGGCCAAACCGCGCTCTTTGAGGTCGCGGAGGAACTCGGTCCAAAACGTCTCGTTCTCGCTGTCGCCGACATCCACGCCGAGGACTTCGCGGTGCCCGTCAGCACGCAGCCCGGTGGCGATCACGACCGCTTTGGACACGACCTGGCCGTGCTCACGCACATGCAGGTAGGTCGCGTCCAGCCACACGTACACGAACGGCTGATGATCCAGCCGACGGGTACGCAGCACGGTGACGTCGTCATCAATCAGCTTGCAGATCCGCGACACCGTGGACTTGGAGATGCCGGTGTCGCAGCCCAGCGCCTTGACCAGGTCGTCGACCTTCCGGGTCGAGGTGCCCGTGATATAGGCGGTCATGATCACCGCCCACAGCGCCTTGTCGATCCGCCGGCGCGGCTCGAGCAGTTCCGGGAAGAAGCTGCCCTTGCGCAGCTTCGGGATGCCGACCTCGACATCCCCAGCCGGGGTCGACAGCAGCTTGGGCCGATGCCCGTTGCGCTGCGCCAACCGGGTCGGTGACCGCTCGCCCGGCTCGGCACCGATCCTGGCCGTGAGCTCGGCCTCGATCAGCTCCTGCATCGCCGCGGTGAGGATGTCGGACAGCGAGCTGGCCAGCGACGCGTCGGTGCCGGTCAGCTGCTGAGCAAGATCGGATAGGGCAGACTCGTAGTGGGCCATCGTGGCGAACCTCTTCGTGTGAGAGCTTGGAGATTCGCACGGTGGCCCGCCTACATCCCGGAAGACGTGGCGGGCCTGCTCCTACACCACTAGGTGGGACTCACCCATCACGGACGTTGATATGAGCACGGAACAGAACGCCGAACGCATGTGCTCCGTCCCAATAGCATCGGCTCGTTGTCAGCTCCCGTCGAGCTCATTCAGGAATGCCGCCGGACCCGGCAGACGAATGCATCCTGAAGTGACGAAAACTCCACAGGCCCATGAGGCCGTAACTTGCGGTTGTAGCAGCGGCCGCTCCCCACATTCCCCAAACTGGAATTAGCGTTATAGACCCCACGAGCAATCCAGCGGCTCCAACGGCAGAAATGCGCGACGGCATACGGAAGTCCCCTCGATTCCACATCTGGTGACTCACGACGTGATAGAGGCCGAGTAGCACCGAGGCGGGCAGGAGCAGCCAGAGAAGCGGAACTGCCGGCGCGTAGGCCGGACCGAAAAGAAGTGGAATGCCAATCGGGGCTGCGGCGCCGACCCCCGCCGCCATTATCGCGCTAACGGCAAAGCTCCTGCGCAAGAGGGTTCGAGGTTCAGTGAGGGACTCTTTTGAGAATCCATACTGCGCGAGCCCAACCGATACCGCCCACACGACCTCGGAAACTGCCACGGCAGCTGCGTACACACCGAGCTGCCTGGGCGTGCCGAGAACGCCGAGGATAAGCCGATCAAGCCGAAGCGCCGCCGCCTGACCGAGCGTTGCTGGAGCCGCCCGCCAACCTGCCCTGTAGACGCGCCACATCTGAGAGATTCCAGGGCGACTATGTGAGCCCCCCCCCAATCTCCGTAGGGGGCTGGCAAGGGTTAGAGCCTCGATAGTGAAGACCGCGGACGCGGCAAGAAGAACGGCAGGAACCTCCCGAGTTGCGGCTGCGCTAAAGCCGACGACCGCGGCAAAGACTAGCGCAGCGGCACCGGTTTTCAGGGTCGCTACCGTGGCGCCCAGAGCTAGACTCGCGTCGCGCCACTGACGCACGACGACCAGGGAAAAAGAATAAACCGAACAAGCTAATGCGGTCACCAACGAGGACGATTGCCCCGCAACGAGTTGGGCCGCGAATGCTACTGGGGGAGTCAAGACGAGGCAGGCGAGGCCCAGCAATAGAGCTAAGTATGCATTAAGCTGTAGCGCTAGGTGTAGGCCGCGCTGATCAGTGGAAGCGATCTCAAAGCGGCCGGCCACATTCGCCCCCGCCCCGATAATGAGCATAATAAACGAACAGATTGACGCGAGATAGGTGTAAACCCCATTGCCGCTCGGACCTAGCAACCGCGCGACAAGTAAAGCCGCAATGCCGTATCCGAGCTTATTCAGCAGACGGGCCGCTACTACAGCCGAGCCACGCACTACGAACGACCGTCGGCGGCGGGGTCCTCACGGAGCTGTCCGCGAGCCCGTGCGATGACAACAAGGGCGAGCGGGAGCAGCGGGACTATTGCTTGTAAGCGCAGCCGCGCAAGTAGGCCGAAATTGGCCACGTCGATAACGGCTGCGGTCATAGTAACCCCCATGAGAAGCAAGAGGACCGCTGGCCACGGTTTCGCTGCATACGGTCGAACGATCAACCGAGAAGCGATAGCCAGAATCACAAGGGCACCCAAGCTGTCAAGTCCTAGAACGATGCCCTCGAAAGTACTGGGCACCTCCCACGGAAGCGGTCGCGCAGCCGCTGACAAGAATGCAACCGGTAGCAAGGCCGGGTTAGCTCGCCAATCGGGTGGAGAGAAGGCCGTGGTGCCAAATTGAGTGCTGAGGCCAGCTCCGTCACCAATACCGTTTACGCCACTGGCGCGGAGGAGAACTACGGCGGTAAGCAAGGTCAGTCCCAATAGCTGTAGTCCACGGAGTGACCTGGGTGAGACGTCTATGTCCAACTTTAGGCAGCGTCTGGCGGCAGAAACGCCGACCATGACGACGCTGAGTACGAGACCAATTTCAGGTCGAGCGAGGTAAATAATTAGCAAGCCAAGAGCCCGAAGCAATGCCGCACTTGACGCACCTCTAAACATTTCCGTCGAGCCCCAGATGACCAGGCCCAAGCCGACCAGAATTACAGATTCCTTAGAAACGGCAGAGGGCCAATACACAAGTCCCGGAAAAAAGAGGACCGATGCAGAACCGAACGTGCGGTCGACCGGATAACCAAGGCAAAACAGACCGCGGAGTAGGAGGACGCATCCGAGTATTCCGGCACTCGCTGCGATGTAGTATGCGCCTGCCATCGTAAGGCCGGATATGCGTATGAGGGGTCCGAACGCCGACGAGAGCAGCGCGTTCCCGTCTAAAGGGGTATCGGCAATAGTCGCAATGAGGTTATGCGATCCGCGGAGACCGTCGCGGGCCCATACATATAACCGAACTGAATCCGGGGCAGTACTCAATCCGCGTGAATCCAAAGCGTCACGTGCAGCCGTATATCTACTATGGGAAACGATCGCTCGCAGTGCGATCGAGCCGGCGAGCAAAACAACCAAACTGCGATTCGCCCGCACAAGAGGAGCTGCAAGTCGCATACTAAGTACGAGGGTTAGCAAGACTGCTGTGACTGGCACCATCGCCGGTTGAGTACGTGCGGAACCGGCTAATACGCCGACTAGACAACCCGTGCCCACTGCGAAAATAGTCGAACGAGTTCGCCAGACAAACTTCTCCTGCACTGTATGACCTAAAAAGATGAGGTGACGCGGCAAACTATTTGGCTATATGCAGATAGCGACTCGGTTATCGAGTACCTATTGATGAACGTGGCGGCCGGCAGAGGCGGGAGACTCGCCCGAGACCCCACGCGCTCTAGAAGTTGAGCCAATTCGGCTGTATCCCCTACATCGAATAGCCAGCCGTGTCCCTCGAGAAGCTCAGCAGTGCCCCTGGCTCGCGCCCCTATTATCGGTGTTCCCGAGGCAAGCGCCTCAAGGACGGATCGAGGAAGGCCTTCGCGCTCGCTCGGCATTAGAAGCACATCAATCACGGAAAGAAGCTCGGGGACCCTGTCAGTCCGTCCTATAAAGCGAACCCAGGGTAGCAACCCCAAGTCGGAAGCCCTGCCTATACAGACATCATGTAGGCGACCGTCCCCTGCGAAGATGACAGTGGGCCGTCGTTCCTTGGATACCAAGTTCAGCGCCGTCAGGACGTCGAGCTGGCGCTTCCCCGGATCGAAGTTGCCTATTACCCCAACAAGGGAAGCGTCTTGGTTCACACTCAGACTGCGTGCGAAGGCACTGCTGCGATCGCGGGCTACGTTGCTGTAGTCAGCCACACTAATGCCGATGCCTGGCATGTAGTGCACGCGCTCTCGTGCGAATAGCCTCGAGGTTGTTGCTAAGTGATAGTCCTCTCGATTTATTGTTACGACAGCATCAGTAAACCTTGACCAAGTGCCTTCAATTAGCTTGAATATCAGATTGGCGACCGGCCTACCGTTAGTGTGAAAGTGAAAACCGTGTGCGATGTAGATGACCTTCGGACGTTCCCTAGCTGGGAGGCTGCGGACGGCCAGACGTAATAGCGCGGAGACGATTGGCGTGTGGGTGACGACCAAGTCGGCCGGCTTGGACACCCGCCGCAACTCACAAAATAGATGCATCCCGCCGCGCAGGGCCGACTTTGGCGACCTGTTCAGGTGGATGGGCAGGTGACTGTCCGATTCCAAAGCGCCCGGTGGTATCAGCCCTGCGCCAGCCACCGTAGTCACGTAGTGCCCACGCCTGCGGTGCCACCGGATGTAAGGCAAGAGGAACGCCGCGATGGTATTTGCACTCGTAGCCGCGATGACTACATGCATTGACGGCATGTCTTTCTCAGGCATCTCGGAGCTTTCGCTCTAGCAGCGCAGCAACTTCGGCTCGCATCGCGCAGTGTTTATCCTGAGTCGTGCGCACCCATTCGGCGAGGGTGCGAGCCGCGTACGCTCGCTGCGAAATCAGGCGCTCGGTTCGTGCCACCAAATCAGCTGGGGTCACGGCGTCGGCGTCAACGCAGAACTCATCAAGCGACATATCCTTCATCGTCCCTCGGCCTTTGAAACCCCCGTAGGCAACGACGACGCTAGGTACCCCCGACGCACTCGCGAAAATGGCCGAATGAAACCTCGTCGCCACTAGTATAGTTAGGCGCCCATAAACCGCCGCCAGTTCTTCGGCAGACAAGTCGGGGGAATTGATCCACGGTACAGTTCTACCGTCGACGTTACACAATTTGCGAAGCACTTGCCTGTCGTCCTCGCTTCGTCTGGGCCCTGCGACATGGGTGATCAGGACCGGTTGGAGACCCTCGCTAACCCCCCATCGAATGACACCCTTTAGGCTTTCGAGGTAGCGCTCTTCGCTCCATTCGGCATCCGATACCTCAGAGGGGCGGATAGGTCGCGCAGTGATGCCCAGCAGTGCGTGCGCCTGCGTAAGGCCGGCATCTCTCATGACCCGCTCGACCCTCTCAGTAGGGTTCGGGCGGATGGCATAAGCCATATCGGCCACCACGCAAGCTTGAAGATTTGGGAAGTGCGCATGCAGGTACTCGCGAGACGTAGACTCCCTCAAGTAGATTGCAAGAGCCCCGCTCAGGACGTATCGCATGATTTGTTTGGCCAGAAATCCCTTGAATGGCCCCATAGAGTTTGGCAGGAAAATATACGGAACTTTGAGGCGCCTTGCGAGGATGGCCACATGCACTAGATAGATGAGGGCGGCTATGTCCCGGGCCGGACCGTACGCATGGCAGTAACCGCCGCCCTTGAAGATCACGCAGGTGCTAGCCCTGATGTCTGATATTGCTCTCCGCCTCTTCATTCCAAATGCAGGTAGCTGTGCGGATCTTGGTCCGGCCAGCCAGGCTATAGCCAGCGCTAGGATTTCCAGTACGAACCTCACCGCTCCTAGGCGGTCCGTGCCGGTAGTTCGGGGTTCCGAGAAGGGGTGCTTCATGAACCCGTTCCTTGGTTCCACCTGTCGGCGTTGGGGCATATATGGCTTCGAAGTTGGCTCGTGAAGAACTGCTATGCGGTCGAAGCCCAGTCGGTAGGCAACGTCCACCGCTGCTTCTGTTAGCTGCTCGTCGCCCATGTTGGTGTTGGCCGAGTAGGGGGCGATCAGTACTTGATCGAGACGGGCCGGTATTTTTGTGTTGGAGGGCATGAGCGCTCCGAGCGTTGCCGAGTCGTGGGGATCGAGATCGAGTTCGCACGCCTAAGTGGCGAAGTAGTCCTGGTATCGTGCCAACGGCCTTGCCGCGTACGCGCCTAAGGTCGAGACGGCTCAAAATAGACTTAAGGAGCTTAGCTTCGCCAGCTTGCTGTAGGAGTCCGGTGGCTCAGCGTGCGTTGGCGCTCTCACTGCACGTCCGCATCACGGAGATCGGCGGTGAGACAGCGAATTGTCAGCGTGTCCTGCTGGGGGCTCCTGTGTTTTCGCCTTTCGCCGTCGCACCGCAGGTCGAGGATTTGCCGGCGTCGGCCTTCCCGATGATTCTATGAGCCAGGCCGAGAGCGAGACCCGTTGGCGAGCGGTGCAGACCCTTGCGCGAATTCTGGTATGAAGCTCTGCAAGAGATTTCTCGTTTTCCCGACATCGTTGGCTACAGCGGCGGCAGCCAAGTCACGCAGGGCAGCCTCGACTCCGAGCCAGGTCGGAGTTCGCGTGATGCCGGTTAGGATTTTCGGGTGGCGGGTCCGTTCGGCGCGCTCTTCGGTCAGTGAGAGTTCTTCGAAGAGCTTCTCGCCGGGGCGGAGACCGGTGAACTCGATCTGGATGTCGACACCTGGCTCGAAGCCGGAGAGGCGGATCATCGATTCGGCGAGGTCGGCGATCTTGATGGGTTCGCCCATGTCCAGGACCAGGACCTCGCCGCCGTGGCCCAGCGTGGCTGCCTGCAGCACCAGTTGCGACGCCTCAGGGATGGTCATGAAGTAGCGGCGCATGTCCGGGTGCGTCACCGTCACCGGACCGCCGTTGGCGATCTGCTCCTCGAAGATCGGCACGACGCTGCCAACGGAGCCCAGCACGTTGCCGAACCGCACGCTCACGTAGGGGAGCCCGGTGCGGTGCGCGACGTGCTGGACGTAGCGCTCCGCCAGTCGCTTCGTTGCACCCATCACCGACGTCGGGTTGACGGCCTTGTCGGTCGAGATCTGCACCAGGTGGCGGACACCCAGATCGGCGGCCGCGTCGACCAGCACCTTCGTGGCCAGCACGTTGTTCTTGATGGCCTCGCCTGGGTTCTCCTCCATCATCGGCACGTGCTTGTGGGCGGCCGCGTGCAGGATCAGTGCTGGACGGTGCTCCTGGATCAGCGACCGCATGCGCGGCTCGTCGCCGACGTCCGCCATCGCCGGTACCACGTCAAGCAGGGAGTGCTCCGCCACGAGTTCACGGTGGATCGCCCACAGTGCCGGTTCCGACCGCTCCACCAGCACGATGCGCTTGGGTGCGAAGCTCGCCACCTGGCGGGCCAACTCGGAGCCGATCGAGCCGCCGGCACCGGTGACCAGCACCACCTCGCCGTGCAGCAGGTCGTCCAGCGCGGACAGGTCCAGCTCGATCGGGTCGCGACCGAGCAGGTCCTCCACCGCGACGGGCCGGAAGCGGTTGAGGCTCACCTTTCCCCCGACGATCTCGTACAGGCCCGGGACGATCAGCGGGCGGCGGCCCGCCCGCTCGCACCGCTCGATCAGCTCGCGCATCACCGGCCCGGAGGCGGAAGCGATCGAGATCACGACGTCATCGATGCGGTAGCGCTCGACCAGGTCGGGCAGGTCCTCCGAGCCGCCCAGCACATCCAGCCCCACGATGCGGCGGCCACGCTTGAGTGGGTCGTCATCGACGAACCCCACGGCGATCCGTCCGACGTCCGGGCGCGACTGCAGGTCGCGCGCCACGGCCACTCCGGCGCGTCCGGCGCCGACCAGCAGCACGCGCCGCGGCGCCTCGTCCTGGGACACCGCGTCGGCCTCGGCCCGCTCCGCCAGCACGCGCCGCAGCACCCGGGCGCCGGCCAGCAGCGTGGTTGCCAGCAGCCCGTAGACGCCGATCGCCCCAAAGGGGATCAGCAGCCAGTCCAGCGTCGGCCACTCCGCGATGAGCCCGGGCGCCGTCGCGCGGATCCAGGCCAGCGCGAGCGCCGTGGCGCCGACCGCACTCACCAGCGGCAACAGGTCGTCGATGGTCGTGTAGCGCCAGGAGTGCCGGTTGGCGCCTGCCAGTTGGAGCGCGCCCAGCTGCACCAGGACGACCAGCGGCAGGCTGGCGGCCAGCTGCCCGACCCGCGGCGCCGGCACCAGCCCGTCGAAGCGGATGAGGAAGGCCACCACCCACGCGAAGGCAACGATCCCGATGACGAGCATCAGTCGCACATGCGAGCGCGCTGGTATGCGCGCCCGCATTGCCCCGTTCTCCTGTCTGCTCACTGCACCCCGTTGGTCGTCATGTCACCGCTTGGTCAGCGTCCGGACGAACAGTCGGGGAGGATAGTCCCTACGCTGCAGCGAAAACGTCCGCATGGACTACTTCGTCCCTGGCACTGACGGGCTGGTCCTCCTCCCGAAATCGACGAGTAGACTGCGCGGCCGCTGCAACGGGCGTATGGAGCTGCTTTGGAACGCGACGACACGATCTCGTTGCAGGACTATCTCGTCGTCCTGCGACGGCAGCGATGGCTGATCCTGACCGTCGTGGTGCTGGTCGTGGTCGCGGCGCTGGCAGCGTCCTTCGCGCAGACGCCTGTCTACGAGGCCGAGGCCGAGGTCGCCGTGGAGCCGGTGCGCCGCAGCCAGGACTTCGGGCTGGAGCAGCTGCTGCAGCCGCAGCGCGACCTCGTGCAGACCGAGCGCCTGGTCGTCACCTCGCGGCCCGTCGCGGAACGGGTCGTCGAGGAGCTGGGTCTGCCGGACACCTCGACCGCACTGGAGGACCTGCGCGTCGAGGCGGTCGGCGACACCCGGGTCGTGCGGATCGTGGCTGCGGACACCGACCCGGCCGCCGCCGTGGAGCGCGCCAACGCGTTCGCGGACGCCTACCTCGACTACCGCCGCGACGAGGCACTGGACAACCTGCTGGCCGCTCGTGCCAGCCTCGACCAGCGCGCCAACGAACTTCGTGAGGAGATCGCCGCGCTGGAGGAGGAGGCCGGCGAGCTCGACGAGGTCCAGCGCGACGCGCTCCTCGCCCAACTCGCCCAGCTGGTCGGCCAGGGCGCCGAGGTCGGCGGCGGTGGCGCGGCCATCATCGGCGGCGGTTCCGTCCTCACGCCGGCGGAGCTGCCGGAAGGTCCCGTGTCGCCGCGACCGCTGCGCACCGGTGCGCTGGCGCTGGTGCTGGGCGTGCTGCTGGGCGTCGGGCTCGCGTTCCTGCGCGACCACATCGACGACGTCATCCGCGACGAGCCGGACTTCCGGCGGGCCACGGGCGGCCGGCCGATCCTGGGCCGCATCCCGAACTGGAACGACCCGGAAGGCGGCGACCGGCTCGCGACGATGATCGAGCCCACGTCGTTCGCCAGCGAGGCCTACCGGGAACTGTCCGCCGGCGTGCGGTTCCTCCTGGTCGCCCACGAAGAGAAGGTCGCCTGCGAGGCCGCCGGCGACCAGCGCCCGCTGGGGCGGTCCATCATGCTCGCCTCCGCGACGGCCGGTGACGGCAAGACCTCCACCGCCGCCAACCTCGCCGTCGCCGCGGCCCGGGTCGGCCTGCGCACCGTGCTGGTCGACGCCGACCTGCGGCGCGCCACCGTTGGCCGCCGGTTCGGGCTGGGCAAGACCACCGGGCTCAGCGACGTGCTGCTCAGCGGCGGGCGGATCAAGGACCACGTCGTCGCCGTCGGCGTGGACAACCTGCGGGTCCTGCCGGCCGGCACCATCCCGCCCAACCCGACCGAGCTGCTGGCCTCACCCGCCATGCGTGCCCTGGAACACGAACTGCTCGGGCGCGCCGACCTGGTCATCTACGACACGCCGGCGGTGCTGGCGGTTCCCGACGCGCTCGAGCTGGGCCGCCACGTCGACCTGGCCATCCTGGTCGCTCGCGCCGGCACGACCGGACGGCGCCAGCTCACCGCCGCCATCGAACGTCTCGAGCAGGTCGGGACCGAGGTGGCCGGCAGCGTCCTCAACGGCATCGACAGCAAGTCGGACGGCTACTACTACAGCTACTACTACCGGGACGTGCCGGAACAGCCCGCCGAGACCAAGCGCGGCCCGCTGCTGCGGCGGGGCGACAAGACGCCGCCCCCGCCGGCGCGCCCGGCCGTTCGCCCGAGCAACGGCGACGCGGCCCCTACGGCTTCCGCGCCGAGGCTCGACGACGTCGAAACCAGCCCGTTCGAGGAGCAGGATCCGTCGCTGGACGAGCCGCTGTTCCCGAGTCGTCGCGACTGACCTCCGCACCGACCTCAGCGCGGACCGCCGCCTGCGGCTGCCACGCCGGCTCCGCGCCGGCCGCCCGCACCACGGTGGTCAACAGGTCGTCCAGCGTCGCGCCCATCACCGTCCATGCCGGCCACGGGTCGCGGATCGGGTCGTGGACGTCCTCCTTGCCGCGCGGCGGCGGGGCGACCGGCCGGGCGAGCTGCGCCTGCTCGACCAGCCACGGCAGCCGCTCGGCCACCGCGTCCGGCCCGTCGGCGACGTCCGCGGCCGTCAGCAGGCGCACCAGCTCCCGCACGGTGAAGGTGCGGCGGCCGGCGCCGGGCACCAGCGGACCGCACGCGTCGCGGTGCCGCTCGGACATCGTCAGCACCAGGTCCGCCGCCTGCACCAGGCGCTCCGTGACCGGGCGTGAACGGTGGCCGGTCAGGTCCAGGCCGCGTAGCCGCGCCAGTTCCTGGGAGGCCGAGGCCGCCGGGTGTCCGTCGCTGGCGCGGGTGCCGGCGCTGGAGACGTCCACGCCGTGTGGTGCCAGCGAGGCGGCCAGCATCGCCTCCGCGAGCGGGCTGCGGGCGATGTTGGCGGTGCAGACGACCAGGACGTGCACGGGCGACCTCTGACGGCGGGCGGCGCGAGCGTAGGAGGTTCCCAGGCATTGGAAGAGCCCCCGACAGACGGGGGGACCGCCGGGGGCTCCACGCGGAAGGTGCGAATGTTCGCACGGCAACCGCGGCGCCTATGAAACCACGGCGGCGCTGATGTGGAAAGGGACGGCCTGACCATTTTGCTGCACTAGTCCGCGGCGACCGAACGGCCGGTCGGTGCCGGCGCACGGTGTAGCGCGCTCAGTCGCGGTACGGCTGGCCGTTGATCGCCGTGAGCCGGCCGCGGTCGTCGAAGCGGGCGTCGAGGTGCACCCACCCGTCAGCGAGCCGGTAGTAGAGGCGGTGCACGCCGGTCTGCGCGCCGACCCGCGTGCTGGTCCCGTCCGGGTTGCGGGAGAACCACGCATGCTCCGTGCCGGCCGGGCCCAGGTCGAACCGCTTGCCGTCGGGCCGCTCGAGCACGATGGCGGTGGCGTCGGACGGCAGGAAGCGAGTGCGGCTGGGGCCCTTGTACAGCGCCACCAGCCACCAGCGGCCGTCGGCGCTGACGCTCACGTCCCCGGGACGCGACGTCGTCACGATCGAGGTGTCGGGCGTCGCCCCCGGCTTGAACATCCGCAGGTCGAGCGTCGGCGCGGTGTCGCGTTCCACCGTGACGTTGCGCTGCAGGGCCAGGTATCCGTCGGCGGCGACGGTGATCCGGTACTCGCCGTGACGCAGCCACAGGGCGAAGCGCCCCTCGCTGTTGGTCCTGGCCACGGTCAGGACCGTGACGCCGGGCGTCAGCGACGGGTGCGTGATGGTGACCGTCGCGCCGCGGATCGGCTTGCCGACCTCGCCGGGGGCGGCGTCGGCGGCGTCGTGCACCACACCGCGTACGCGCACCGGGCGGGCTACCACGCCGGCGTCGACCAGCCCCCCGAGCGTGCGGGCCAGCATGCTGGCGCTCTGTCCGCGGGTCACCTTGTCGCCGGGCGCGAACGTCGTCGGCGTCGTGCCGGCGACGATGCCGGCGGCCGTCAGCCGTGCGATCGCGACCCGGTGCTCCTCGCCGCGGACGTCGACGAAGGGATGGTCGTCGACGGCCGGCAGACGCGCAGCGCCGGTCTGGCGCACCACCTCGTCGAGGGTGCGCGCCACGATGGTGGCGAACTGGTCGCGCCGGATCGCCCGTTTCGGCCGGAAGGTGCCGTCGTCGAAGCCGCGCAGGATCGGGGTCCGGACGGCCGCCAGCGTCTCGATGGCGGCGGCGTGCTCGCCGGTCGAGACGTCGCGGAACGCACCGCGTCGTGGCGCCGGCAGGCGCACGTCGTCCGCGGCGCGGAGCAGGCGCACCACGAACGAGGCCGCCTGGCCGCGCGTGATCGCCTTGCCGGGCACGAACGTCGTGGCCGTGACGCCTTCCGTCAGTCCGAACCAGCGCAGGCACTCGATCGCCGCCCGGTGCGCCCCGCGGATGTCGGTGAACCCGCTGGCGGGTACCACGTCGGCCGGACACGCCGCCGTCACGGTGAAGGCCTCCGTGGCCGCCGCCGCGGCGGTTTCGGTCGCTGCCGCGGCCGGCGCGGTCATGGCGATGATCAGGCCGCCCCCGACCACCGCCCGCACGACCCTGACCCGAAATCCAGACGTACGCATGCGCACACCCCCGCCCGTCGCCCCTTGGCTAGCGAACGGCTCGATCGGGGTGCACCCGACTAGTCGGCTCGCCAGCGCCGATCGTCCGCGCGTCGAACAGCGCCGTCCGGGGCAGGTGTCCTATGTCTTCCGGACGCGCCGGCGCCGGGCGAGGACACGCGAAGGGGCCGCGCCGGGTGGCGCGGCCCCTTCGGGGTGGTGCGGTGTGAGCCGTCGGCCCTTCCGTCACGGACCCGACGGTGGCGGTCAGCCTCAGCCGTTGTAGGCCTGACCGTTGACGTGCGTCAGCCGGCCCTGCGCGTCGAAGGTGGCGTCGAGGCGCACCCACTCGCCGTCCACGAGGTAGTAGACGCGGTGGACGCCGACCTGCGCGCCGACCCGCTCGCTGGTGCCGTCCGCGTTGCGCGAGAACCAGGCGTGGCTGGTCCCGGCGGCCCCCAGCGCCACCCGCACGCCGTCGGGGCGCACGAGCACGATCTCGCTGGCGTCGGTCGGCAGGAAACGGGTGCGCTCTGCCCCGCGGTACGGGGCGACGACCCAGAAGTTGCCGTCGGCGGAGACGGTCACGTCCTGCGCGCCCGACGTGGTCGGCGTGGCCTGCGCCGGCGCGGTCGCGGTGCGATAGACCCCGAAGTCGACCGTGACCGGAGTGGCGCGCACCACCTCGACGGCGCGGCGGAACGGGACGTGGCCGGACGGCGCGACCGTGATCTCGTACTGGCCGGGGCGCAGCCACACCTGGTAGCGGCCCTGGGTGTTGGTACGGGTGGTCAGGTCCGCGGTGCCGGTGATGGTGACGGTGGCGTTGGTCAGCGCGCGGCCGTAGGTGCCGGGCTGGACGTCGCTGGCGTCGTGGACGGTGCCGGAGACCAGCACCGGGCGGGCGCTCACGCCGGCGTCGACGAGCCCGCCGAGCGTGCGGGCCAGGACCGAGGCGGTCTGACCGCGCTGGATCGCGCTGGTCGGCGCGAATGTGCCGGGCCGGGTGCCCTGCAGGATGTTGGCCTGGGCGAGCCGGTTGACGTTTTCCGCGTGGGGGCCGGTGCGCACGTCGGAGAACGGCCGGCGCGAGGTCGTCGGCAGCGGCGACACGGACGAGCTCTGGCGGGCGACCTCGTCCATCGCGCGGACGACGATCGAGGCGAACTGGTCGCGCTGGATCGGCTGGGTCGGGCGGAAGCCGCCGTCCTGGAACCCGCGCAGGACGGGGTTGCGCATCGCGGCCAGGATCTCGATGTTGGTCTTGTGCGGGCCGGAGCGGACGTCCCGGAACGCGCCGTCCTTGGGCGCCGGCAGCTGGACGCCGTCGACCGAGCGCAGCAGGCGGACCAGGAACGAGGCCGCCTCGCCGCGGTTGACGGGACGGGTCTGGTCGAACGTCGTCTCCGTGACGCCGTTGGCGATCCGGAACCAGGCCAGGCAGTCGATGCCGCGGTCGTGCGGCTCGCTGATGTCGGTGAAGCCCGCGACCGGGACGGTGTTGGCCGGGCAGGCCCGGTCGATGTCGTAGCGCGGCTGCGCGGCCAGGGCGGCCGGTGTCGGCAGGGCGGCGGCCAGCAGGCCGGCCACGGCAAGCGCCACGGCCGGACGGCGCAGGCGCATGCGAGTAACAGCTGTCATCAGGAGATGCCCCCGAGATAGAAACGTGCGGGAAGATGGCGCGGCGAGAGAACCCGGCCAGTGGCCGTTCTGCCAGCCCCGCGCACTTCTAGCACGATTCCAGGAAAGTGCTTCAGATTTGCCGGCGGTGGTTGAAGACCACCGGCTCACCGCCAGCGGCCGCCGCTCCTCGGCTAGCCCGTCGGTCGGCGCAGCGGTCGGCTACGGCAGTGCCGCCGCCACCGCCGCAGCCGTCCCGATGCCCATCCGCTCGCGCAGGGCCACGACGTCGCCCACCACGATCGTGGCGGGTGAGCCGATGCCGGACACCGCGACGTCGGCCGGCGCGTTGGCGAGGTCGCTGACCAGCTCCTGCTGCCGGTCGGTCGTGCCCCAGCGGACCACCCCCAGCGGCGTGGTGGCCGGCAGCCCGTGGGCCTGCAGCTGCGCGCAGATTGCCGGCAGCGTGGACACGCCCATCAGGAACACGAGCGTGCCGGGGAAGCGGGCCAGCGCCGCCCAGTCGAGCTGGCTGCCGGGCTTGGTCGGGTCCTCGTGGCCGGTCACGAACGCCACGGCCGGGGCGACGCCGCGGTGGGTGACCGGGATGCCGGCCGCGCCGGGGGCGGCCACGGCGCTGGTCACGCCGGCCACCACCTCGACGGGCACGCCGGCCTCGTGGCAGCGGATGGCCTCCTCGCCGCCGCGGCCGAACACGAACGGGTCGCCGCCCTTCAGGCGCACGACCGCCCGGCCCTCCTGGGCGGCCAGCACCAGCAGCGTGGAGATCTCGTCCTGCCGCCAGCCCTGGCGGCAGCGTTCGCCGGCGACGCCGTCGCGGGCGCCCAGCTCGGCCGGGTCGGCCTTGCCGACCGCGATCCGCTCCGCGCCCGGCGGGACCAGCGCCAGCGCCTCCGGCGGCGCCAACCGGTCGTAGGCGACCAGGTCGCAGGTCTGCAGCAGCCGCACCGCCCGCAGCGTCAGCAGGCCGGGATCGCCGGGGCCGGCCCCGACCAGGTGCACCGTGCCCGGCGTGGCGGCCGGCAGCTCGAACGGCAGCGTCATCGCCCACCCTTCCCGACCGCGGCCACGACCTTGTCGCGGGCCTCCTCGACGTGGCCGTCGGCGACCAGCCGGGCCAGCCCGTCCAGGTCCGCCAGCGCCTGCGACCACTTCGCCGCCCACTCGGCGAACGGCACCTCGCGGGGCAGCACCTGGGCTCGCGCCTCGTCGAGCACGTCGACCAGCGTCGCGTACTCCTCGCCGAGTTCTGCCTCGAGGTGCTGGCGCAGCCGCTTGGCCAGCGCGGGGGCGCGGCCGGCGGTCGCGATCGTGACGGCGAGGTCGCCGCGGCGCACGATCGCCGGGGTGGCGAAGTCGCAGCGCGGCTTGTCGTCCAGCGTGGACAGCAGCACGTGCTGCTCGCGCGACTCGGCCCAGATCTGCGCGACCGGGGTGTCGTCCTCGCGGGTGTTGTAGGCCACGAACGCGCCGGCCAGGTCGCCGCCCCGCCAGCCACGCCGTTCGAGGGAGACGCGCCCGTCGGCGGCGGCCGCCTCGATCGCGGGCGACGGGGTCGGGGTGATCACGACCACCTCGGCGCCCGCGTGCAGCAGTGCCTCGACGCGGGCGTCGGCCTCCGGGCCGCCGCCGACGACCACGCACCGGCGGCCGGTGACGTCGAGGGAGATGGTGAGGTCGAACACGTCTCGCTCCTCAGCCCGGCGTGGTGGTGGTGCGCACGACGCTGCCGTCGTCGGCGAGGTGGATGCCGCACTCGGTCTTGCCGTCGAACGCCGACCAGCGCCCCGCCCGCGGGTCCTGGCCGGGCGCGACCCGGGCGGTGCACGGCGCGCAGCCGACCGACGGGTAGCCGTCGGCGACCATCGGGTGGCGCGGCAGGTCGTGGGCGCGCAGGTAGGCGTCCACGTCGGCGTCGGTCCAGCGCGCCAGCGGGGCGACCTTCACCAGCCACCGCTCGTCGTGCTGGCGGGCCTCGACGATCGGGGTGGCGGCCCGCTCGGGGGTCTGGACCCGGCGCACGCCGGTCGCCCAGCCGTCGAACGAGCGCAGCGCCGTGCGCAGCGGGGTGGTCTTGCGCAGCGCGCAGCAGGCGTCGGGGTCACGTGCCCACAGCTCGTCGCCGTAGCGGGTGGCCTGCTGGGCGACCGACAGCTCCGGGCGCAGGTCGACCACCGACAGGCCCAGGTCGCGGGCCAGTTGGCGGCGGAACGCGATGGTGGCGTCGAAGTGCAGGCCGGTGTCGAGGAACAGCACCGGCACCTCGGGCGCGACCTGGGCCAGCAGGTGCAGCAGCACCGCCGACTCGGCCCCGAACGACGAGGTCACCACGAACCGGGGCAGCACGCCCGCCGCCCACGCGAGGATCCGGTCGGCCGGCTTGTCCTCGAGCTTGTCGGCGGCCTCGACGGCCAGCAGCCGGATGAACGCCGAGTCGTCGTCGGGACCGATCGCGCGGAAGCGGTCGTCGGGCCGGGGCAGATCGCCGTCGAGCGCCGTGGCGACCGACGCACCGACCGCGGCCCGATCGTCGGGTCGCAGGGCCGTCATGGCGACGCCGCCTCCCCGCCGGCGCGGGCACCGGCGCTGGCGCGGGCTCCGGTGCCGGCGCTGTTGCGGGAGCCGGCGCTGTTGCCGGTGCCGGCGCTGGCGCCGGCCCGCGCGCCCGCCAGCCGCTGGTGCTCGAACGCGGCCGCGTCGAAGCGGGCCCGCAGCGCGTCGACACCCAGCCGGTCGGCCCAGTCGCCGAACGTCTCGCCGTCGTGGCGCTCGTCGCGCCAGGCCGCCAGCGCCGGCTCGAGCAGGTCCACGACCCCCTCGAGGCTGACCCGGTCGGCGAACACCTCGTTGAGCCGGGTGCCGGCGTCATCGCCGCCGAGGTGGACCGTGTAGTGGTCCTTGCCGCGCCCGACCACGCCGATCTCGGTCGAGTACGGCCGCGCGCAGCCATTCGGGCAGCCGGTCACCCGCAGCTGTGGTGCCTCGCCGTCGATGCCGAGTTCCGACAACCGTGCCTCGAAGCCGGCGAGGAAGTCGGGCATGGCCCGCTCCGCCTCCGCCAGCGCCAGCCCGCAGGTGGGCAGCGCGGGGCAGGCCAGCGCCTTGCGGGTCAGCGTCGGCAGGTCGCCGGGCAGCGTCACGCCGTGGTCGCGCAGGGTCGCGGCCACCTCGTCGCGGACGGCCGGGTCGACGTCGGTCAGCAGCAGGTTCTGCGCCGGGGTGAAGCGCACGCCGAGGTGGTGGCGCTCCACGAGCGTGCGCAGCGCCGTGCGCAGCCGGACCTCCTCGGTGTCCTGGATGCGGCCGGACAACACGTGCACGCCGAGGAACCAGCGGCCGTCGCCCTGCTCGTGCCAGCCGAGATGGTCGGAGGTGTCCTCCCAGGTTTGCGGGCTGGCGGGCGCGAACGTGAAGTCGAGCCGGTCCTCGACCGCGGCCCGGAACTTGTCCACGCCCCACTCGTGCACGAGGTACTTCATGCGGGCGTGCTTGCGGTCCGCACGGTCGCCGTGGTCGCGCTGGACCGCGATGATCGCCTTCACCGCGTCGACCAGCCGGTCCGACGCGACGTCGCCGAGCGGGTCGGCCAGCCGCGGGAAGGTGGCCGGCTTGTTGTGGGTCATGCCCAGCCCGCCGCCGACCAGCAGCGTGAACGCCACGATCGTGCCCGTGGCGTCGCGGACCGGGACGATGCCGACGTCGTTGGTGTAGGCGTCGACGCAGTTGTCGCCGGTGTGGGCGAAGCCGATCTTGAACTTGCGCGGCAGGTAGGTCGGCCCGTACAGCGGGTCGAGGTCACCGTCCTCGGCCTCGGCCGGGTCGACGGCCTCCTCGACCAGCGACGCGGAGCGTTCCCCGTCCAGCCACAGGTCCCAGTACGACTGCGTGCGCGGCCGCACCGCGCGGGCCAGCTCGCGGGCGTAGGGCGCGAGGTCGTCACGGCCCGGCAGCGGCGCCGGGCAGGCCATCACGTTGCGGCTGACGTCACCGCACGCCGCGATGGTGGTCAGCTCGGAGGCGTTGAGGGTCTGGATGAGCTGGCGGACGTCGAGCTTGCCGACCTTGTGCCACTGCAGCCCCTGCCGGGTGGTGATCCGCAGCGTGCCGTCGGCGACCTCGTCGGCCAGCCGGTCGCAGGCGAGGTACTGCTCGGCGGTGGTGACCCCGCCGGGGATCGACGCGCGCACCATCATGGTGATGGCCTTGCCCAGGCCGGCCTGCAGTCGCTCGCGACGCACGTCGCGGTCGTCTTGCTGGTACATGCCGTGGAACTTGATCAGCTGCGTCGAGTCCTTGGACACCCCGGGCGTCGAGGTGTCGGCGAGTTCGGCGGCGAGGTCGCCGGCGAGCCAGTCGCTGGTCGCCTTGATGCGTTCGACGTCGGCCACGGGTGGCTCCGGACGGGGTGGGGAACGGGAGTCGGACGGCCTGCAGGTTCGGCGGGCGGCGCGCAGACCGCGATCCCGGGCGGTGCCAACCGTGAGAACGCAACGGTCGAGAAGTACGGACAAATCGTGGTTCTGTGGCCGAATCCGGGGATCAGTTGGTGCCCTGTCCGCCGCGTCGGGTGAGCGGCGCACGGTCGACGGAGCGGCGCGGTGTCGGGTGAGCGGCGCAACGTCGAGGCAGCCGCGCACGGTCGAGCTGACGGCGCATCGGTGCGTCACTGGGCCGACCATGCGTCGCTACCTCGACATCGCTGGTCGCCTGGACCCCGTTCCGGCGCCGTGTCGGGTGAGTGGCGCACGGTCGACGGAGCGGCGCGGTGTCGGGTGAGCGACGCAACGTCGAGGCAGCCGCGCACGGTCGAGCTGACGGCGCATCGGTGCGTCACTGGGCCGACCATGCGTCGCTACCTCGACATCGCTGGCCGCGGCGGCCGCGCCCGGTGGGCGATGTCGAAGCAGCGCGCGACGCACGGTCGACGGAGCGGCGCGACGTCGAGCCAGCAGCGCACGGTTGAGCTGACGGCGCACCGGTGCGTCACTGGGCCGACCATGCGTCGCTACCTCGACATCCCTGGCCACCTAGACCCCGTTCCGGCGCCGTGTCGGGTGAGCGACGCAACGTCGAGGCAGCGGCGCGGTGTCGGGTGAGCGACGCAACGTCGAGGCAGCCGCGCACGGTCGAGCTGATGGCGCATCTGTGCGTCACTGGGCCGACCGTGCGTCGCTACCTCGACATCCCTGGCCACCTAGACCCCGTTCCGGCGCCGTCGGGTGAGCGTCGAGGCACCGCGCGGAGTCGGGTGAGCGACGCAACGTCGAGGCAGCCGCGCAGGGTCGGGTGAGCGGCGCAACGTCGAGGCAGCCGCGCACGGTCGAGCCGACGGCGCACCGGTGCGTCACTGGGCCGACCATGCGTCGCTACCTCGACATCCCTGGCCGCGGCGGCCGCGCCCGGTAGGGCGACGTCGAAGCAGCGCGCGACGCACGGTCGACGGAGCGGCGCGACGTCGAGCCAGCAGCGCAACGTCGAGGCAGCCGCGCACGGTCGAGCTGACGGCGCACCGGTGCGTCACTGGGCCGACCATGCGTCGTTACCTCGACATCCCGGGCGGCGGCGGCCGCGCCCGGTAGGGCGATGTCGAAGCAGCGCGCGACGCCGAAGAACTGCCCAAGGACGAGGCAGCGGCGCAGGGCGTCGAACCGGCGAGGGTCTCGGACGGCTGACCGGCGGGGAAACGCGCGGTGGCTGCGCCATCGGCTGCGCGCCGGCGACCCGAGTCGCGTTCCCGGCTCGCGTGTCGCAGCCGCTTCCTAGGCTCTGGTGTGCCGCCGGGGAGGGGACGTCCCCGGGGGACCTGAAGGACTGTCGTGGACGTGGTTCTGCGGCGGCAGGACGAGGTCAAGCGGCGGGTCTATCTCGCCATGCTCGGCCTGTCCCTGCCGCTCATCCCCGGGGTCGCCGTCCTCCGCTGGCAACTCGAGCCGGCGGTGCGGTTGGCCTACCCGGCGTTGTTCGTCGTGCTGGTCGCGCTCGGGCTGGGGCTGGCGACCCGGCGCCTGGCCGTCGCCCGTGCGGAGTCGCTGGTGCTGGTGGCCGTGGGCGGGCTGTGGCTCGCGCGTCTGGGCGCCGCGCTCTACGGCAGCGGCGACCGGGTGGAGTCGCTCACCCGCGCCCGCGACGTGGTCACGGAGTCGATCGGTCCGGGGCTCACCGTGCTGGTGCTGCTGCTCTACCTGGCCTCGCCGGTGCGGGTCGGGATGCGGCGCTCCGTCCTGCTCGTCGGCGCGTTCGTGCTGGTGTGCCTGCCCGCGCTGATCGGGGCGCTGCTGGCGGACGCGGACGCAGCGCTGCCGGCCGCGACGGCGGTGGTGCGCCAGTGGGTGTACGTCACCTGCACGGCCGCACTCGCCTACGGGCTTGCGCATCTCAAGGAGCAGGTCGCCGAGCAGATGGCCCGCAACCGGGCGCTGGAGGAGCTGGCCCACACCGATCCGCTGACCGGGGCGGCCAACCGCCGACGCGTGCAGGCCGTGCTGGGCGAGGAGCTGGCCCGCTGCCGCCGCTACGAGCGGCCCCTGTCCGTCGCGATGATCGACCTGGACGCGTTCAAGGAACGCAACGACCACCACGGGCACGCGGCCGGCGACGACGCGCTGTGCATCATCGTCGCGGGCCTGGGCGCCGAGCTGCGCGACACCGACACCGTCGGGCGCTGGGGCGGCGACGAGCTGCTGATCGTGCTGCCGGAGACGACCCTGACGGCGGCCGCCACCATCGCGGAACGGATTCGCGCACGCCTGTCGGCGCTGGCGCTGGCCGCTGGCCCGGAGCGGTTCGTCACCGGCTCGATCGGGGTGGCCGCGGCCGAGCCGGCCGACACGGCCGACAGCCTCCTGCTGCGTGCCGACCGCAGCATGTACGCCGCCAAGGCAGCCGGCGGCGACCGGGTCGTCACCACCGACGTCGACGGCCAGACCCTCCTCACCGGCGTCTGACCCCCCGCGCCGCGGTCGCGGCGGGCGTCGCGTCAGCCCTGCGCCCGGACGCGGCCGGGGGCGACGGGCGGCCGTGATGTCGGAGTACCGCCGCACGGTCGGCCCAGTGACGCACGGTCGGCCAGAAAGCGCACCGGTGCGTCATCGGCTCGACCGCGCGCCGCTGCATCGACGTTGCGCTGCTGCCTCGACTCGGGGCCGCGGACGGGCGTCATGTCGAGCGAGCGATGCATGGTCGGCCCAGTGACGCACCGGTGCGCCGTCGCCTCGACCGTGCGCCGCTACCTCGACGTCGAGGTACGCCGACGATGTTTTTACGAGGCCGACTTCGACCGCTCAGGCGGTGTTGCCGGCGATCTGGCCGCACGCTCGGCGTCGCTGCGAACGATGCAGAAGCGGTTCCCGGCCGGATCCTCGAGGACGGCCCATCCCGACCCGTCGGGCCGGCGGCGATCGGCGACCATGCGCGCACCCAGAGCGAGGACGCGTTCGATCTCCTCGTCCCGAGTCAGGTCCGTGGGGGCGAGGTCGAGGTGCACCCGGCCGACCGGATCCTGGAGTTCGGCGACCTCGATGAAGAGCAGACGATGGCCCGTTCGAGGGTCCACGATCATGCACTCCGGGTCACCGGGCAAGTTGGGATCACCAGGGACGTCGGTGTAGTCGAGGAGGCGCTTCCACCACTCCGAAACCTCGTAGGCGTCGAGGCAGTTGATCGTGGTGTGCGAGACGCGCGCCGCCATGCCGGACTCCCGTTCTTCGACGAATGGAGGGAGGAGAGCTACCAGAGCGGACCGGTCCGAGCGTCATGCCCTCGTCAGGTGGTCGGTGACTCCTCGGTGACGCTCGCATCGAGCAGCCGATCGAGTTCCTGCCGGCGGTCGACGAAGAACCAGCGCTCCGTCAGCTGACCGTCCCGGTGGTGGTAGACCTCGACCGTCTTGATCCGCACCTCGTCATCTCGTCGTGGAACGCGAGCTCGCCCAGCGCGACGACGTGCTCGCCGTTGTCGAGGACGTCGTGGATCTCCATCTGCCTGGGCGCATCCCACTGTGGGTCGAAGAACGTCTCCCAGATCTCGTCGCGGCCGCGCACGGTGCCGGCCATTGCGGAGTCACCGAAGACGTGCCACTGCGCATCCTCGGTGATCAAACTCAGGAGCGCGTCCCGGTCTCGCTCCTCGAAAGCACGCTGGTAGGCGCGATGGAGCGCGGAACCGCTGCGCTCGCTGGATGGTGTCATCGCGAGGACCGATCAGTACCGACGTCGTGAGTCTCCGGTGCGCTGCGTCGCTGTCAACGCCGCAGTGCGTGGGGTGCCGGGGGCGGGTCCGCCTCCACGACGGCACTGGCACCTGCCGGTCCGGTCCCGTACTGTGTGTACAGGATGACGTACAGGAGTCGCGATGCCTGAGACCATCAGCGAAGCTCGCACGCGCCTGCCCGCGCACGTACGTCGATTTCGCGAGCAGGGGCTGGACGCCGAGCCGGTCATCCTGGGTGACCGGCGTCATCCAGACGCCGCTCTCCTGCCCTACGAGACCTTCCGACTGCTGCTCGATGTCGCCGAGGACGTCGCGATCGCGCAGCGCATCCGAGAGCGTGACGCCACGGACGACGGCAACCGGACCTCGCTCGGGGAGGCGGCCGCGGAGTTCGGTATCGATCTCGAAGCCCTGTGACCCTGCGGTTCGCGCGCGTCAGCTTCCGCGACGATGCGATGCAAGACCTCCGTCGCCTCGCCGAACGATCCCGAGCCATCCTCATCGAGGTCTTCCGCCTTCTCAAGGCGCTCGACGCCGGCGAGCTCGTGCCGACGCCCCTGCACGACTACGCCAAGACCGGAGACCTGACGGACTGCGGCAAGATCGTGGTCGCCATCGATGGTGAGGCCGAGCATCGGATCGTGGTCCGGGATCTCGGCGGGGGAGCGTTCGAGATCTGTGAGGTCATCGCCGTCGAAGACCGCACCGACGACCTCCCGTACTTGTTGGCCGGTCTCCGCTTGGGCCGGCTCGAGGACCCGGTCCGTAGGTCCGATGCGCAACGGCGCGTTGCCCGTATCCGGCAGCTGCGTGGCCGCTGACCCTGCATGACGGGGGGTCACGGTCCGGTCGTGGTCGTCGAGGTCAGCCCTCCCACCTCGGCAGGCGGGCGAGTTCGGCGTCGACGTTGTCGGCGGTGAGCCCGTCGGCCCGCTCTGCGGGGTCGCGCGCCGTCGTGAACCACAGCTTCCACACGTACTCGGCGTGCTCGGGGTCCTCGCGGGCGCTGCGGGCGGCAGTCGTCCAGCCGAGCAGCAGGTGGCTGAACAGGACCGCGTCCATCCCCGTCCGTTCCAGGACGGCCTCGCCGGGCCAACGACTACGCCAGGCATGCCACGCGCCGATCCCGACGAACCCAACGGCGAGAAGCCCCGCCACCGTGGCGCCGGTCCACCACCCGTCGACGCCGGCGAGCACGGCGACCCCGGCCCACAGCACCGTCGGTGTCGTGACGCCGCGGTCAGCCGTCCGCGCCGTCAGCGCCAACGCCGCCAGCCTTCGCGGGTCGAGATCGGCGACCACGGGCGCGAGCAGCACACGCGATCCGACCCGCAGCCGCAGATCGTCCGACTCCGCGCCGCCCTCGCTGACCGTGCCCGTCGCCACCCCGAGGCAGCGGACGACCGTCCCGTCGAGGAGCGCCTGCGTCGCCGCCGGCAACTCGAGATCCTGCGACGGGTTCGCCCACCGCAGCAGCGCCGGGCGTGCGAGGGCGTGGAGGCTCGCGGCGGCAGCCGTGACCGGAACGATCACCCCGAGGAGCGCAGACAGCTCGTCCGGACCCCACATCGCGCCCACCAGGGCCAGGATCCCGATCACCGCGAACCATCCCGCTACGTCGAGGACGCGGTGGCGGCGCCGGAGCTCGGCAGGCACCCGTGGCAACGGCGGCACACCCGTCACGCGCAAACTGCCCCCTCCGATGGCAGCGACCCTACCCGCGGGGAGAGTCCGGCCAGCTGCAGTTCCGCGGGGTGGAAGACGTCGCGCTCGCGCTCGACCGGGCCGGTGAAGCCTCCGCGAACGGCCAGACCGATGAGGAACCGCCTCCGCCGTCGTCAGCCTCGTCAGAGTGCGAGGCTGCCCGTGAGCGGTGGCTGTGACCCAGGGGGTCTTGGATGGCGCGGTACCTGATCTCGTTCGACGACGGCGCGATGGAGCACCTCCACGACGAGCTGGCCGAAGTGGGCGAGGCCGCCCACGCGGTGGTGGAAGCGGCCCAGAAGGCCGGCGTGTGGATCTTCGGCGGCGGCGTGGAACGGCAGCGCGCGAGCCTGGTGGCCACCGACGGGACGATCACCGACGGCCCGTATCCGGAGACCAAGGCGGTCATCGGCGGCTTCGTGGTCGTCGACGTGCCCTCGCGCAAGGAGGCGCTCGAATGGGCCGCCAGGTTCGCCGAGGCCTGCCGCTGCACCCAGGAGGTCCGCGAGATCATGTACGACCCGCTCGTCTGATCGCCGCGGGTCCCGCGCGGCGCGCCCGTCCTGGCACCGCCGGCGGCGGGACGACGAACGTCGCCTACGGTGCCCGTATGTCGAAGATCCCGGAACTCCTCTCCGAGCGGCTGCGGCTACGTGGCTGGAGGCCGAGCGACGTCGAGGCGCTCCGCCGGATCTACGGCGATCCGCAGACGATGCGCTTCATCGGGGACGGCTCCACGATGCCGCCCGACCGCGCCTGGCACGCCGTGGCGGCGCTGCTCGGGCACTGGGAGCTGCGGGGCTACGGCATGTGGGCCGTCACCGAGCGCTCGACCGGCGAGGTGCTCGGACGGGTCGGCCTCTACCACCCGGAAGGGTGGCCGGGCATCGAGCTCGGGTGGCTGCTCGACCGATCCCGGTGGGGCGAGGGCCTGGCGACGGAGGCGGCCCGTCTGGCCGCCGCGTGGGCGTGGGAGACGCTGGAGCTCGATCGGCTGATCCACCTGATCCAGCCCGACAACCTCGCCTCGGTCCGGATCGCGCAGAAGCTCGGTGCCTCGCTCGACCACCGCCTGAACCTCGACGGTGTGGACGTCGACGTGTACGCGCTGGCTCGCCCGACCGCCAGCCCAGCCGCTACGAAGCGGGGTCCATCGCGGTGAGCGCGAACTCGCCATCGTCGCGAGGTTCCACGGCGAAGACGGCCTCGGCCGGTTCGTAGACGCCCGCGGGAGGCGGCACCGCGATGCGCCCGCGACCGAGCACGGACCAGGCGACCAGCTCGCCGTCGTCGACGAACGCGAGGAACACGTCGCTGTCCGCGTTCATCTGCCGTTCGGCGGCCGCCGGCATCTGCACACCGAGCTGCCGCTCGACCTCGTCGGCGGACGTGTAGGGCGGGAACACCCCCAGCTGGTCCCAGTCGAAGCCGGTGGCGTCGTGCAGGTCCAGGCGCCCATCGCCAGCGGCGGCGGCCTCTGCGGCGTCGGCCAGCTCGTCGTCCAGCGACGCGCGCTCCTGTGGCCCGCTCCCACAGGCCGCCAGCACGACCGTGGCGGCCACCATCACGCCGGTACGCCGCCACCGCGACGTACGACCCCGGTGCCCCATGTCCATTCCGATCTCGCACGAGCGGTCGCGACCGCCGCGGCCCGCCTCCCCGCGGAGGGCCGTCAGCGGTCGGCGGTCAGCCAGCCCTCGTCGACGAGGTGGTCGAGCACCTGCTTCGCGCAGCTCTGCACGTCGGCGCTGGTCGTGTCCAGCCGCACGTCCGGTGACGTGGGCTCGTCGTAGGGGTCGTCGATCCCGGTGAAGCCCTTGACCAGTCCGGCGCGCGCCTTGGCGTACAGGCCCTTGCGGTCGCGGGCCTCGCACACCTCCAGCGGCGTGGCGACGTGCACCAGCACGAACCCGGCCCCTGCCTCGCGCACCATGGCGGCGACGTCGTCGCGGACGCCCGCCTCCGGGGCGATCGGCGCGCAGATCGCGACGCCACCGTGCCGGGCGATCTCCGCCGCCACGAACCCGATCCGGCGCACGTTGGTGGCCCGGTCGTCGCGGGAGAACCCGAGCCCCTTCGACAGGTGCTTGCGGACCAGGTCGCCGTCCAGCAGCGTCACCCGGTGATCGCCGCGCTCGAGCAACCGGCCGCGCAGCGCGTTGGCGACCGTGGACTTGCCGGAGCCGGACAGGCCGGTGAACAGCACGACCAGGCCGCGGTCGTGGCGGGGCGGGTGCGCGGCACGCAGCTGCGCCTCCACCGCCGGGTAGGTCGCGTCGGTGGCGACCGTGTCGCCGGCACGGATGGCGGCGTCGACGTCGGCGCCCAGACGGCCGAGCCGGATCCGCTGGTGGGCCCCCAGCGCCCGGGCCACCGCGTCCAGGCGCTCCTCCATGTCGTCGGCGTGCAGACGCGGCGAGGACGGCAGCAACGCCAGCGTGGTCGGTACCCGCAGCTCGGGCAGGACCGCCCCCAGCGCGCGGGTGACCGCGGCAGTCGCGTCGGCGCCCAGCTCGCTGCGCTCCAGCTGCACGAGCAGCAGGTGGGCGCGGTTGCTGCCCACCTCGGCGCGCAGGTGCTCGACGTCGTCGAGGTGCAGGGCCCGGTCGGTCACGACAGCCAGCACCGTGTCGTGGACGGCCAGCTGCTCGCGCAGGTCGGCCGGGGTCGGACGCAGGTCACGGAACGTCCACCGCTGCGGACGGGCGACCCCTTCGAGGTGCCCGTCGACACGCACCGCACCCGCGGCGCCCGGGGCGACCGCCGTGACCTCCAGTGCGGCGACCATGGTGCCTTCCGGGTCGCGCAGGGCGACCCGGTCGCCCGGCTCCCAGCCGTCGGCGACGTCCGTGGGGACTTCGATGACGTGGGGATCGAGGAGGCCGTCGAGCACCAGCTCCAGGTCGTCGACCTGTGTCGCCGCGAGGTCGTACGAGGGCCACGACGTCGAGGCCGCGCGCAACGCCTGCACGCGGTCCGCGTCGGACCAGCCCGAGCCTGACGTGCGGCCGGCCTCGAGATGGGTGTCGCTCACGTGTCCTCCGTCGTCGGCGGCAGGGTTGCCCGCGGCGGCGGGTGGGCCTGCCGGGCGTGGCGTCGTCCGCGATCGCATACGGACGCCGGCCGCGAAGGCAGCGGGGGAGCGTACTGTCCGCAGGGACGTCTCCGGCCCGGCCGATCCGGCCCGGACGACCAGTTAGCGTGGCATCCGGTCGGTAGGAGGGGGTCCTGCGGTGCACTTCGACTCGCTGTCAGGCCGGCACGTCGTCGTCACCGGCGGTGCGGGCTTCCTCGGCTCCCACCTGTGCGCGGCCCTGCTCGACGTTGGAGCGCGGGTCACCGCGGTCGACAACCTGGTGACCGGCCGGCTCGACAACGTCGACGACCTGTTCGGCCGGCCCGGGTTCACGTTCGTCAACTACGACGTCACCAACTACCTGCACGTGCCGGGCCCGGTCGACGCGATCCTGCACTTCGCCTCGCCCGCGTCGCCGGTCGACTACCTGCAGCTGCCGATCCAGACCCTGAAGGTCGGCTCGTTGGGCACCCACAACGCGCTGGGCATGGCGAAGGAGAAGGGCGCGAGGTTCCTGCTCGCCTCGACCTCGGAGGTGTACGGCGACCCGCAGATCCATCCGCAGCCGGAGACGTACTGGGGACACGTCAACCCGATCGGGCCGCGGGGCGTCTACGACGAGGCCAAGCGCTTCGCCGAGGCGATGACCTACGCCTACCACCGCACCCACGAGGTCGACGTGCGGGTCGTGCGGATCTTCAACACCTATGGCGAACGCCTGCGGATGGCCGACGGCCGGGCGGTCCCCACGTTCATCGGCCAGGCGCTGCGCGGCGAGCCGATCACGCTGCACGGCGGCGGCGCCCAGACCCGGTCGCTGGTCTACGTCGACGACCTCATCGACGGGATCCTGCGCCTGCTGGTGGCCGACTACTCCGAGCCCGTCAACATCGGCAACCCGCACGAGGTGTCGATCCGCGAGTTGGCCGAGCTCATCCTCGACATCGTCGGCGGTGGCAGCGAGCTGGTCGACACCGAACGGCCCGTCGACGACCCCGAGGTGCGCCGGCCCGACATCACCGTCGCCCGCCGCGAGCTCGGTTGGGAGCCCAAAGTCGATCTGCGCGAGGGGCTGCAGCGCACCATCGCCTGGTTCCGCGACCAACTCTGAGCCGACCAGCCGGGTTCGGCGGGGGCGGGGACGTCGACCGGTCGCGGTGGGACACTGCGGCTGACGCCCTCATCGAGACTGGAGACCGCCGTGCACGTTTCCGACTGGGACGCGGTCCTGGACGCGGTCCTGCCCACCGCGCGGGACTACCTCGCCTCGCTGCCCGACCGCCGGGTGTATCCCGACACCTCGCCCGACGAGATCCGTGCCGTCGTCGACCGGCCGCTGCCCGAGACCGGCGCACCCGCCGAGCAGGTCGTCGGCGACCTCGCCCGCGACCTGTCGCCGTTCGTGGCCGCCCACGGCTCGGGCCGCTACTTCGGGTTCGTGATCGGCGGGCTCCACCCGGCCGCCTACGGCGCCGAACTGCTGGTCGCCACCTGGGACCAGAACGCCGGACTGTACGCCCCGACCCCGGGCGCGGCCGTCGTCGAGGAGGTGGCGACCCGCTGGCTGGTGGAGCTGCTGGGGCTGCCGGCCGACTGCTCCGTCGGGCTGGTCACCGGCGGGCAGATGGCCAACTTCACCGCCCTGGCCGCGGCCCGCGACCAGGTCCTGCGCGAGGTCGGCTGGGACGTCGAGGCCGACGGCCTGCCCGGCGCGCCCCGGATCCACGTGGTCGTCAAGGAGGGCCGGCACGTCACGATCGGACGGTCCCTGCGCTACCTCGGGCTGGGCGAGCGCAACGTCGTCGAGGTGGCCTGCGACGACCAGGACCGCTACCTCCTCGACGAGCTGCGCGCCACCCTGGCCCGACTGGAGGGCCCGACCATCGTCTGCGCCGAGGCGGGCAACGTGAACACCGGCGCGTTCGACCGCTTCACCGTGCTCGCCGACCTGGCCGACGACCACCGCGGTCGCAGCAACCCGACCTGGGTCCACGTCGACGGGGCGGTCGGGCTGCTGGCGGCCGCCTCACCGGCGCACGCCCACCTCACCGAGGGCCTCGCGCGGCTGGACTCGTGGTCGACCGACGGGCACAAGCTGCTCAACGTCGCCTACGACTGCGGCGTCACCATCTGCCGACACCCGGCCGCGCACCGGGCGGCGATGAGCGTGCGGGCCAGCTACCTGGTGCAGGGCGACGGCGAGGTCCGCGAGGCGATGGACTGGAACCCGGAGTTCTCGCGGCGGGCCCGCGGCATGGGCGTGTACGCGACCCTGCGCTCGCTCGGGCGCAGCGGCGTGGCGGCGATGGTCGAGCGCACGTGCGAGCTGGCCCGCCGCTTCGCCGCCGAGCTGGCCGGCAGCGGCCGCGCCGAGGTCGTCAACGACGTGGTCTTCAACCAGGTGCTCGTGCGCTGGCTGCCGCCGGCCGACCACGACCCCGACGCCTACAACGACGCCGTGATCGCGGCCGTGCAGCGCGAGGGGGTCGCCTACGTCACCGGCACCACCTGGCGCGGCCGGCGGCTGATGCGGATCTCGGTCTCCAACTGGGCCACCGACCGCCACGACGTGGACCGCACGGTCGCGTCGATGCTGCGAGCCGCCATCGCCGTGGCCGAGCCGGCCGCGACCGCCGCGAGCGAGCCGACCACGGCCGGCTGATCGCGCCCATCACGGCACGCCGCCCGCCGCCCGCCGCCCGTCGACCACCGCACGCGGACGCCGGTCAGGCGAGGGCGGGCAGGCCGAGGTTGGCGTAGATCTCGCGCGTCGCCGTGGAGCTGTTGAGCGTGTAGAAGTGCAGGCCCGGCGCGCCGGCGTCCAGCAGCCGCTGGCACAGCTCGGTGGCCACCTCGACACCGATGCGCCGCACCTCGTCGGGCCGGTCCTCCACGGCGTGCAGCCGGTCGGCCAGCGCGACGGGGAACGCGGCGCCCGACAGCTGCGCGAACCGTTCGATCTGGCGGACGTTGGTGACCGGCATCACGCCGGGCACGATCGGCGTGTCGCACCCGTGCGCCGCGACCTCCTCGACCATCGCGAGGTAGGACTCCACCGCGAAGAAGAACTGGGTCACCCCGAAGTCGGCGACGCGCAGCTTCGCGGCGAGGTGGCGGCGGTCCATAGCAAGGTCGGGTGAGAGCGGATGGCCCTCCGGATGCGCGGCCACCCCGACCGCGAAGGACCCGCCGCCGACCTCGCGGGCGAGTTCGACCAGGTCGACCGCGCGCTCGAGCTCCCAGAACGGGTGCACGTCCTGGGGCGCGTCCCCACGCAGGGCGAGGATGTTCTGCACGCCGGCGTCCCGGTAGCGGGCCAGGATCGCGGCCAGCTCGTCGCGGGTGTGGCAGACCGCGGTCAGGTGCGCCATGGGCGTCATCGTGGTGCGCTCGAGCATGTCCACGACGATCCGGTGGGTGCGCTCGCGCGTGGAACCGCCCGCGCCGTAGGTCACCGACACGAACGACGGCCCCAGCGGCTCGAGCTCGTTCAGCGTGTTGCGCAGCTTGCGTTCGCCGGCGTCCGTCTGCGGCGGGAAGAACTCGAACGAGTAGGTCGTGCCGGCGGCGAGCAGCTGATCGATCCGTGGCACACGCGAACTCCCAGGGGCGGCGGGGTGGTCTGGCCGGGACGGCGGCGGTCGAGGATACGACCGGCCGCGCGGCCCCTGGCGCGCGACAGGGGAAACCGGGTGACGAAACACCCCGCCGGTGCGATCAGGTGCGGGCGAGCTTCATCCGCACGTCGACCGCGACCACGCCCTGCCCGTCGGGGCGGACGAACACCGGGTTGAGGTCCAGCTCGGCAACCTCGGGCAGGTCCTCGACCATGGCGTTGATCCGGTACAGCAGGTCCTGGAGCGCCGCGACGTCGGCCGGCGGGGCGCCGCGGTAGCCGGTCAGCAGCGGCGCCATGCGCAGGTCGGCCAGCATGTCCTCGACGTCCTGGTCGGTCAGCGGGGTGATGCGCACGCTGACGTCGCGCAGCAACTCGACGAGCGTGCCGCCCATCCCGGCCATCACGATCGGACCGAACGACGGGTCGTGGGTGACCCCGACCACCATCTCCAGCCCGTCGCCGACCATCTCCTGGACCAGGAACGCGTCGGCGTGCTCGGCCAGGTCGGCGTCGATCAGTGCCTGCCGGATCCGCTCGATCGCCTCGGCGACGGCCTCAGGCGTGTCCAGCCCCAGCTCGATGCCGCCGACGTCGGTCTTGTGGATCGGCGCCGCGACCTTGACCGCCACGGGCGTGTCGAACTCCGCCTGGGTCCGCGCCCCTTCCTCGGCGCTGTCGACGACCCGGGCGCGGGCCAGCGGCACGCCGTAAGCGCGCAGCAGGTCCTCGGCGCGGGTGGACTCCAGCCACGTCGAGCCGTCCTCGGACGCGCCGGCCAGCGCCTCCTCGACGATCCGTCGGGCGGCGTCACGGTCGAGCCCGTCGGGTTCGACGAAGTCACCGAGCGGGCGTCGGCGCCAGCCCGCGTAGGTCGCCACCCGGCCCATGGCCCGCGCGGCCGCCTCGGGGAAGGTGAACGCCGGGATGCGGGCGTCGGCGAGCTTGGCGGGCAGGTCCTCGGCTCCCATGATCACGCTGACGACGGGCACGTCCTCGGGCAGCTCGGCCTTGGCCGCCACGACCGCGTCGGCCACGTCGGTGGTGGCCGTGGTCCCGGTCGGGATGAAGATGACGAAGACCATGTCGATCTCGTCGGCGTTGCCCAGCACCTGCATCGCGCGCCGGTAGGCCTCCGGCGAGGCGGAGGCGATCATGTCGACCGGATTGCCGACGCCGGCCTCGGCGGGCAGGAACTCCCGCAGCTGCTGGATGGTGCGGTCGGACAGCGGCGGGACCTCCAGGCCGTTGGCCTCCAGCGCGTCGGCGGCGAGGATGCCGGGGCCGCCCGCGTTGGTGAGGATCGCGACCTTGTTGCCGCTGGGCAGCCCCTGGCTGGTCAGCAGCGTGGCGACGTCGAACAGCTCCTCCAGCGTGTCCGTGCGGATCACCCCGGTCTGGCGGAACAGCGCCTCCACGGCCGTGTCGCCGGACGAGATGGCGGCCGTGTGGCTCGACGCGGCCCGCACGCCGGCCGAGGTGCGGCCCGACTTCACCGCCACGATCGGCTTGCGGCGCGACACCCGCCGGGCGACGCGCGAGAACTTGCGCGGGTTCCCGAACGACTCCAGGTACATCAGGATCACGTCGGTGTCCGGGTCCTGCTCCCAGTACAGCAGCAGGTCGTTGCCGGAGATGTCGGCCTTGTTGCCGACCGACACGAACGTGGAGATGCCCAGACCGAGGTTGTGGACGTGCTCGAGCACGGCCAGCCCCAGCGCACCCGACTGCGACGACATCGACACCCGCCCGGGGGCCGGGAAGATCTGCGAGAAGGTGCCGTTGAGGCGGATGTCGGGGTTGCCGTTGAGCAGCCCCATGCAGTTGGGCCCGACGATGCGCAGGCCGTGGCCGCGGGCGCGGTCCATCAGGTCGGCCTGCAGTGCCTCGCCTTCCTCGCCGACCTCGGAGAAGCCGGCCGAGACGACGCAGACGGCCTTGACGCCCAGCTCGCCGGCCTCGTCGACGATGTCGTTGACGAACCGCGACGGGACGCACACGAAGACCAGGTCGGGGGTCTCCGGGCAGTCCGCCAGGCTGGGGTAGGCCGCGACGCCCTGCACGTAGGGGGCGTTGGGGTTGACCGGGTAGACGACGCCGGTGAAGTGGCCCTGCAGGATGTTGTCGAAGACCAGCCCGCCGATCGACTGCTTGTTGCGCGACGCCCCGACGACCGCGACCTTCTCCGGCCGGAAGAACCGGCGCAGCCCGGCCGCGGCGGCCTCGCGCTCGGACTCGTCGACGACGCCGAGGAACCGCTCCGAGATGGCCACCTCGAGGTCGCTGCGCACCACGCCGCCGAAGTCGCGGTCGGAGCGGTACTCCAGCCCGAGCTCGCGGACCAGGTTCAGCATCCGGGTGTTGTCGGAGAGGATGTCGCCCGACAGGTGCGTGATGCCGGCGTCCGCGGCGGCCAGCGCCAGCTCGCGGACCAGCGCCGTGCCCACGCCGCGGCCCTGGTGGGCATCCTCGACCAGCGCGGCGAACTCGGCCGAGTCCATGCGGTCGGGGTCGCGCTCGTAGCGGGCCACGCCGATCATCTGCTCGTTGCCGCGCCGGCCCCGCGTGGCGACCAGCGCGAACTGCATCTTCGGGTCCAGGTCCGTGAACCGGGCCACGTTGGACTCGTCGAGGTTGAAGGGACCGAGGAACCGCAGGCGCCGCGACTCGGCCGACGTGCGCGCCCACATACCGAGCAGCAGCCCCTTGTCGTCCGGGTTGATGGGCCGGATCCGGACGGTGGTGCCGTCGGGCAGGACGTGGTCGCGGTCGTGGGACTCCATCGGTGACCTCGCTGGAAGGATGCGGTCGTCGGGCAGTTCGTCGGTTGGCGAGTCTGGTCCGCCGTGCGCCGGCCACCACCGGGCGACGGTCCCGCACGGCGGGGGCCGTTGGGCCCTTAGCCAAGCGGGCCGAGCGGTGGCCGTCGAGCCGTCCGTCGGTTCGGGCGGGCACCGACGCCGGAACAGCCGGCCCCTTGTGGGAACGGCCGCGGAGCGGCAGCATGCGGGTGAACGCCGATTGGAAGGCAGGGTTCGTGTCCGACCTCGACCGCCTGGCGGCTGGAGCCGAGGCTCAGCTCGACCGGATCGACGGCACCGACGACGGCGCCGAACCGGCCGCCGACGAACGCGGCGGCGTCGCGGGGGACGAGTACGGGTTCCACGTCGAGGAGCCCGACGCGGAGCTGTACGAGGACGAGCTCGAGGTCGGCGTCCGCGACGACGACGTGGTGGACGCCCTGGAGGGCATCGCCGAGGCGTTCAACGCCCGCGACCTCGACGCGCTGCTGGAGGTGGTCGCCCGCGACGGGGAGGCGCCCGGGCTGCTCGGCGGCGACCGCGAGAACCTCGCGGGCGCCATCGAGGACCTGTGGACACGACGTCCGAGCTCGTGCCTGACGCGCGGGCAGGTCGCGGCGGACGACGTCGGGGTGTTGTGGGAGCACGACGGCAGCCGCTGGTGGCGGGTGGCCGTGGTCCACGTCGCCGACGTCCGCAACGACCGCGTCGGAGTACTGGAGTTCAGCGACGACACCGCCCTGCTGGAGCAGGTGACGTGCGAGCCGCCCGACGACGACCTCGAGGAAGGCGCCCGCTGGGCCGAGTGGGACGAGGGCGCCGACGGCGAGGAGGCCTGACGGACCCGGGCGGCGGCGGTCAGCGGCGGGGGATGGCCTCGCCCGGGGCGGTGCCCCGTACGTCGGCCCACCGTGGCCGCGGTAGCTGGAACACCTCGCCCAACGTCGCGTAGCGGGTGCCCGCGAGCCGGCACACGGGGTCGAGCAGGACCGGGTCGATCCGCCCGTCGCGCCAGGCCGACGGGTCGACGTGGAGGTGCACGACCTCGCCGACCACGAGGTGGCCGTTGCCGGCGCGCACCTCCTCGACCAGCCGGCACTCGAGGTGGGCGCGGGCCTCGCCGACACGTGGCGCGTCCACGGCCATGGCCGGCGTCTCCGTCAGCTGCGCCCAGTCGAACTCGTCCTCGTCGGGCGGGAAGTCGGTCGCCGTGAAGTTCATGGCCTCCACGACGTCCATCGTCACGATGTTGACCACGAACGCGCCGCGTTCGCGGACGTTGCGCAGCGTGTCCTTCTGCCCCGAGGAGGAGAACACCACGTGCGGCGGGTCGTGGGCGACCACGTTGAAGTAGCTGTGCGGCGCGACGTTGCGCACGCCGTCGGGCCCGTACGTCGACACCCACGCGATCGGGCGCGGGACCACCAGCCCCGTCATGAGGAAGTAGACCTGACGCGGCTCCCAGTCGGCCGGGTCCACCTCCAGCGGGCCGTCGAGGTGGTCGGGCGGTCCGGGATGCGAACTGCTCACGCGCGGCTCTTCGTCGGGGGCTCTGGCGCCGCATGCTGCCACGGATCCCGTGTCGAGGTACGGATGGCCGGCGTCCGGAGGTGCTCACCCGGGTGTCCGTCCGGGACGGTCGACCAGCCAATACCACCCCATTGGACGGACTCAGACCGTGGGCGCGCCATCCCGGCTGCGCTTCGATCGAAGGGTCATCAGCCGGGCGTCCACGGGGGGCGGTCCGCTTCCCGGTGGGGGCTGCGGAAGCGGGCCGAGCCCGGCTGATGCCCCCTCCCCGCGACCGACCAGCGCCGACAAGGAGACAGGCCGTGAGCGACTCGATGGGCGACAAGATCAAGGGTGTGGCCAAGGAGACCGCCGGCCGCGCCATCGGCGACGAGGACCTCGAACGCGAGGGCGAGGCCGCCCAGGAGAGCGCCCAGAAGGAGCGCGAGGCCGAGCGTCTCGAGCAGGAGGCCGCGGAGAAGCGCGCCGACTCGGCCGACGCGAAGGCCGACGAGATGCGCCGCTCCTGACCGACCTGGAACACGACGACGGGCCACCCACCGGGTGGCCCGTCGTCGTGTGCTGGGATGCCTGGGGCTGCCGACCGCCGATGGCCCTTGGCCCGGGCCGGCGGCCGACCGGCTTGGTCAGGCCGCGCCGCGCTGGCGCTGGTCGATCGGCTCGCCGGCGCCCGCACGCATCTCCTCGATGGCGTGCTTCAGTTCGTCGCGGCCGGTGATGGCGAAGTAGATACCGACGCCGGCAGCCACCAGCATGAGCGGCATGCGCAGCGGCGGCGGCAGCATGCGCCAGGCGCGGCGCAGCCACGGGATCGCGCTGATGATCATCCTGGGGTCCATGCGCCCTCCTCGGCGTCGTCGTCCCTGAACGTAGCGCGGGCGCGGGCCGGTCCTGGGCGGCCGACCGAACGGGTCCGCCCCGCACACGCCGCAGCGGGGCCCGCGTGATCGCGTCGAGGGAGGCCACCGCGTGCGGGTGCAACCTCATCGGTGTCGCCCAGACCGCGTGAGGCTTCGGCGGAGCGTTGCGGGCCGTTCCGCAACGCCAAACCCGTGCATGCACGGGGAGTTGATCGGCGAGCGGTCCGATCCGGCGGGCGGCCACCACCGGCGGCAGATGAGACGGACGTGTCGCATGGTGACGTCAACGCGCCGGTGCGACGCCAGACCAGCACCGGTGCAGGGCTGGCGTCACCGAGCGAGGCGCGCGTCACACGGCCCCATCGAGCGGCCGAGCAACCTCGATGTCGAGGCAGTGGCGCTTGGTCGAGCCAGCGACGCACCGGTGCGACGCTGGGCCGACCGTGCGGCACTCGTTCGTCCTCGCGCCCGGGTTCGGACACGCCGAGCCCTCGTCGGCCCCGAACGCCGGTCCCGAACGCCGTCGGCCGCGCCAGTGCCACCGTGGCTCGCCGGTGCGAAGCCGACAGGGCCGCCGGCGACGTGGCGCGACCGCGGCTGTGTTCGGCGCTCGGTGGCATGGCCAGCGGTGGTGCCCGTCCGCCGAGGTCCCTGCGCATCTCAGGGAGGAGCTCCCGTACGGTGGGTCCCTCGCCTGTGCGCCCGTCAGGAGGCAGGAACGGAGGACCAGATGAGGTTCGGCAACGTCGAGGTGAGGCCGCTTGGCGGTGGCGCCGGGTGCCTGGGGATGATCCTGATCTCGATCCTCGCCTCCGTCGTCCTGACGGTGCTCCTCAATCTGCTGCTTCGCTGAGCGGTCGAGCCCGCTGATCACCGAGCGTGATGGGCCCAGGAGGCGCGCGGCAACGGGCGTAGTGGCGGTTCAAGGGTCCGGTTTCCGTGCTGCAGTTCGAGCTGCACCGCGTGGCATGGACACTTTGAGCCGCAAGACCATCAACTTCGACCACGCCGACACGCTGGTGGTCGCGCCGTCCTGGATAAGGGTTCGGCGGAGCATGCGGCGCTCGAGCGGATCATGGGTGAACGCCTCGCATCTGACTCTGCCGAACTCCGCGCGCTCGTGCTGCTCGGGGTGGGACGCGTCCGCAAGGCGTTGCTGGAGGACGCGTACAACGAGGCCGTGGACGCTGGCGACTTCGACGACACCCGCACGTGGGTCGAGCCGACCACCAGCGCCCGCCGACGTCGGCGCGCCTCCGCGTGAGCGCCACGAACGAACTGCTGCGGGCGGCGTGTGGTCGTCCGCTACCTCGACGATGACGGACCCAAGCCGGTCGTCATCGTCTCCAACGATGGGCGGAACCGGTCACGGTTCGAGTGGGTCCACGTGGTACGCATCACGACGCGACCGAAACGGCCCTTGCCGACGATCGTGGAGCTCGGCGACCGCGACCGGGACGCTCCGCACACGCGCCGGGGCGATGACCGACGAGCTGGAGCTGGTCCACGAGGTCGATCTCGGAGAGCGCCGCGGCATGTTCAGCCCGAGCACGATGGCCGCGATCGACAACGCCCTCCGGGACGTGCTCGCGCTGCACTGACCTGGCCCGCTGTGCAGCGACACCTCGCACGGCGCTTCCGCGGAAGCGCCGATGGGAGCGGTTCTCGATCCTGGCACGAACCGCCGCAGGCGGTATGGCGATTCCGGGCGTGTCGAGCAGGTGACGCCAACGCGTCGGTGTGACGCCAGATTCGCATCGATGCGTGGCTGGCGTCACCGAGCGAGGCTCGCGTCACACGGCCCTCGGGGAGCGGCGGAGCAACCTCGATGTCGCTGCAGTGCGCTTGGTCGAGCCAGCGACGCACCGGTGCGCCGCTGGGCCGACCGTGCGGCACCTGTTCGACATCCGGCCCGGGTTCCGGCACGCCGAGCCCTCGTCGGGACCGAACGCCGTCGCTCCTGCCTGCGCGTGTGCATCCGGGCGCGTTCTTGCGGGTCACGTACACGGACGCGTGACCGACGGGGCGGCAATCGCCGTGTCGCCACGAGTGGCGGCGTGTTGCCCACACCTCCGCACGGGGCAGCGGGCGTTGGCATACCGGAATCCGGGTGGTGCACGATCCGATGACGCCGCCCACCCTCCAGGGCGTACTTCAAAGCCCTAGCGGGCGTTGAAGTACTTGGCTTCCGGGTGGTGCACGATCCGATGACGCCGCCCACCCTCCAGGGCGTACTTCAAAGCCCTAGCGGGCGTTGAAGTACTTGGCTTCCGGGTGGTGCACGATGATCGCGGAGGTGGACTGCTCGGGGTGGAGCATGAACTCCTCGGTGAGCTCGACGTCGATCAGGCCTGGGTCGATGAGCTGGAACAGCGTGGCCTGGTCCTCCAGGTCCGGACAGGCCGCGTAGCCGAACGAGTAGCGCGACCCGCGGTAGCCCTGCCGGAACCAGTCCTCCTTGGTGGGCCCGTCCTCGCCGGCGATGCCCAGCTCCTCGCGCACACGGCGGTGCCACCGCTCCGCCAGGGCTTCGGCCATCTCCACGCCGAAACCGTGGGCGAACAGGTAGTCCTGGTAGCGGTCGGCCGCGAACAGCTGCTGCGCCACCTCGCTGATGCGGCGTCCCATCGTGACCACCTGGACCGGCAGCACGTCGACCTCGCCGCTGTCGAGCGGGCGGAAGAAGTCGGCGATGCACAGGAACCGGCCGCGGGTCTGGCGGGGGAAGGTGAAGCGCACGAGTTCGCGCTCCAGGGGCGCCGCAGGGTCCCACACCACGAGGTCGTCACCGTCGCCGTTGGCGGGGTAGTAGCCGTAGACCACCTCGGGGGTGACGACCTTCTCCGCCTTCGCTCGGGCCAGCCACTCGCGCACGACCGGTCGTGCCTTGGTGTCCAGCAACTGCTGGTACTCGTCGGGTGACAGCTCGCCGGGGGTGAAACCCCACTGGTTGCGGAACAGCGCCACCTCGTTCAGCAGCGGCCACACGTCGTCCACGCCGATGCCGCGCACGGCCCGCTGGCCCCAGAACGGCGGCGTCGGTACCTCGACGTCGGTGGCGACCGCCGAGCGGGGCCGCCCCCGTGCGTCGACGACGGGCGGGGCCTCTTCGGCGCGGGTCTTCTTCGGCGTGCGCCGTTCCCGGCGGGCGGTCAGCTCCTCGGGTGCCTCCACGCCCTGCCGGCGGGCCGTCAGCACCGCGTCCAGCACGCGCAGCCCCTCGAAGGCGTCCTTGCAGTAGAAGACGTTGCCCTCGTACAGGTCGCGCAGGTCGTCCTCGACGTAGCCGCGGGTCAGCGCCGCGCCGCCGAGCAGCACCGGCAGGTGTGCCACGCCGCGGACGTTCATCTCCTCGAGGTTGTCGCGCATCACGACCGTCGACTTCACCAGCAGCCCGGACATGCCGATCGCGTCGACGCCGCGTTCCTCCGCGGCCGACAGGATGGCGTCGATGGGCTGCTTGATCCCGAGGTTGTGCACCTCGTAGCCGTTGTTGCGCAGGATGATGTCGACGAGGTTCTTGCCGATGTCGTGCACGTCGCCGCGCACGGTGGCCAGCACGATCGAGCCCTTGGACGACGATCCGCCGCCGGCCGCCTCGATGTGCGGCTCGAGGTAGGCCACCGCGGTCTTCATGGCCTCGGCCGACTGCAGCACGAACGGCAGCTGCATCTGGCCGGAACCGAACAGCTCGCCGACGGTCTTCATGCCGGCGAGCAGGAACTCGTTGATGATGGTCAGCGGCGGGTGCGCCGCCAGGGCCTCCTCGAGGTCGGCCTCGAGCCCGTCGCGGTCGCCGTCGACGATGCGCCGCTCCAGGCGCTGCTCGACCGGCAGGGACGCGAGCTCCTCGGCCGACGCCCGCGTCTCCGTCGCACCCTCGAAGAGCGCCATGAAGCGGTGCAACGGGTCGTAGTCGGCGGGGGCGGTGCCGCCCAGGCCGGCCGCGCCACGCCGGTCGTGGATCAGGTCCAGCGCGACCTGCACCTGTTCCTCGGGGATGCGGTGCAGCGGCAGGATCTTGCCGGGGTGCACGATCGCGGAGTCCAGGCCCCGGTCCATCGCCGCCTTCAGGAAGACGGAGTTGAGGACCTGCCGTGCCGCCGGGGACAGCCCGAACGAGACGTTGGACACGCCCAGCGTCGTGAAGCAGCCGGGCACCGCCTGCTTGACCCGCTCGATCGCCTCGATCGTCTCCAGCGCGTCCCGGCGCAGGTCCTCCTGGCCGGAGCCCAGCGGGAACGTCAGACAGTCGAAGATCAGGTCGTGCGGCTCCAGGCCGAACTCCTCGATGGCGAGGCGGGCCACCCGCTCGCACACCTCGACCTTCCAGTCCGCGGTCCGCGCCTGGCCCTGCTCGTCGATGGCGAGCACGACCACCGCGGCGCCGTAGCGCTTGGCCAGTGGCAGCAGCCGATCGGCCTTCCTGCGCCCGTCCTCGAGGTTCACCGAGTTGATGACGGCGCGCCCGCCCAGGCGCACCAGGGCGGTCTCGATGACCTCGACCTCGGTCGAGTCGATCACCAGCGGGAGCGTCGACTGCGTCGCGTAGCGGTCGACGATCTCGATCACGTCGGGCACGCCGTCGCGCCCGACGTAGTCGACGCACACGTCCAGGACGTGGGCGCCCTCGCGGGTCTGCGACTTGGCGAGCTGCACCGCCGCGTCCCAGTCCTGGGCGAGCAGGAGTTGGCGGAACGCCTTGGAGCCGTTGGCGTTGGCGCGCTCGCCGATCGCCAGGAACGCGTTGTCCTGCTCCAGCGGCGCCGGCGTGTAGAGCGACGCGAGGGCCGGCCGGAACTCGACGTTCAGCGGGGTCGCCATCCCGAGTTCCTGGTCGGTTCCCGGGTCGGTGACGCGGCCGGCGGCGCCGGCGCGGACGTAGTTCGGGCGGTCCAGCACGCGCCGCCGGGGGCGCAGGCCGCCGACCGCCTCGACCACCGCCGCGAGGTGGGCCGGCGTGGTGCCGCAACAGCCGCCGACGACGTTGACCCCGAAGTCGGTGACGAACTCGCGCTGCGCCTCCGCCAGCCCCGCGGGGCCAAGCGGGTAGACCGTGTGGCCGTCCTCCAGATGGGGGATCCCGGCGTTCGGGATCACGCTGATCGGCAGCCGCGACTGGCGCGCGAGCGTGCGCACGTGCTCGCGCATGTCCTCCGGACCGGTGGCGCAGTTCATGCCCAGCACGTCGATGGGCAGCGGATCGAGCGCCGCGATGGCCGCCAGGGGCTCGGTCCCCAGCAGCATCGTGTTGATGTCCTTCTCGACCGTGAACTGCACCATGAGCGGGACGCGGGCGCCGCGCTCGACGAACACGTCGTTGCAGGCGGCCACCGCCGCCTTGATCTGCAGCAGGTCGAACGACGTCTCGATCAGCAGCACGTCGCAGCCGCCGTCGAGGAGGCCGCGCACCTGGCGCCGGTAGCCGTCCTCCATCGTGGCGACGTCGATGAAGTCCTTGGTCGTCGCCGGGTCCTTGCCCAGCGACAGCGTCGGTGCGCGGGTACCGGGACCGATCGAACCGACCACCCAGGCCGGGCGGTCGGAGGTCGCGTACGCGTCGGCGGTCTCGCGGGCGATCTCGGCGGCGCGGCGGTTGAGCGCTTCTGCCTCGTCGCCGAGGCCGTACTCGTCGAGGACCCACGGGGCCCCACCGAAGGTGTTGGTCTGGACCGCGTCGACGCCCACCTCGAGGAAGGCGCGGTGGATACCGGCGACCACGTCGGGGCGGCTGCGGACCAGTACCTCGTTGCAGCCCTCGAGGTCGTCGCCGCCGAAGTCGTCGGCCGTCAACCCGGCGTCCTGGAGCATGGTGCCCATGGCGCCGTCGAAGACGACGACGCGCTCACGCAGCGCGTCGAGGAAGGGATGCTTGGACAGGGGCGGGAGCGGCACGGCAGTCATGGCACGCCAGCGTACGCTCGTCGTCGCCCGGTTCCGACCCCACCAATGCCAACGGTGCAGAGCCGGTTGCTTCCTTCACCCGCCGGCGGCGGAACCGATCCAGTGCAGGAAGCAACCGCTCCCGGTGCGGAAGGGCCCTCGAAGCGCAGGGCCTGCGGCCCGTCCGCGGCCTGTCCGCGGCCCGTCCGCGGCCCGGGTCGCCGCGGGGAGCGGGTAGCGTTCCGCGCCATGTTCCGACGCAAGCCCGACCTGCCCGAGTCCCACCGCGACGCGTGGTGGGCGTTCCTCGACTGCGCGGACGTGATCGAGGGCGGCCGCCGCGTGCTGCTGGGCACCCTGCCGACGGGCCGGGTGGAGCCGGCACCGATCGCGGTCGGCACCGACGCGGTACGCCAGGCCATCGCGGATGCGCGCACCTGGATGCCGGCCTGGCGGGTCGCGGAGGTCGAGCCGGAGTGGCAGGACTGCGCCCGCGCCCTCGACGAGGCCGTCGAGGGCGCCGACGAAGTGGACGAGGTGGCGGCCTCCACGCGCGAGCTCGAGGAGTTGCTCGAGGCCTGCCAGTCGGTCATCGACCCGCTCGACAGCTTCGCCGACGCCGAACGCGCCTTCCGGCGGCAGTGGCGCCTGCCCCGCGAGCGCGTCTGAGCGTGCTCGCGCGCGGCTGAGCGTCCCCGATCGCCGCTGAGCGCGGCGGAGCACGCCCGATCACGACGAGTCGGCCGGAGGGTCGTGGTCCTCCCCGAGGCGGCCGCTGCCGGGTTCGCCGGCGCGGTGGGACCTCGGCTTCCGCCCGGGGGCCGGGCGTGCGAGGATGCGGGCGACGACGCCGCTCATCGCGAGGCCGCCACGATGCCCGGACCGGAGCCCATCTCCTACGCCGACGCCGGTGTGAACCTCGATGCCGCGGACCGCAGCGTCGAGTTGATCGGTGACGCGGTCCGCCGTACCCACCGCCCCGAGGTGCTCAGCGGGATCGGCGGGTTCGGGGGCCTGTTCGCCTTCGACCCCTCGCGCTACCGCGAGCCGGTGCTGGTGTCCGGGACCGACGGCGTCGGGACGAAGATCGACTTCGCCCGGCGACTGGACCGCCTCGACACGATCGGGCAGGACCTGGTCGCGATGGTCGTCGACGACCTCGTCGTGCCGGGCGCCGAGCCGTTGTTCTTCAACGACTACATCTCCGTCGGCGAGCTCCATCCCGACCGCGTCGCCGCGATCGTGCGCGGCATCGCCGACGGCTGCAGCCTCGCGAACTGCGCGCTCGTCGGCGGCGAGACCGCCGAGCATCCCGGGCTGCTGGGCGAGGACGAGTTCGACCTCGCCGGCTTCGGCGTCGGCGTCGTCGAACGCGACCAACTGCTCGGCCCCGAGCGTGTCCGGCCCGGCGACCGGCTGATCGCGATGGCCTCGTCGGGCCTGCACAGCAACGGCTACAGCCTCGTACGGCGCATCGTCGGGGGCCGCAACCTGACCGCGAACCACGGCCTGTCGCGCCCGCTGGGCGAGGAGCTGCTGGAGCCGACGCGCATCTACGCGCTGGACTGCCTCGCCCTGCGCGACGCCGTCGAGGTGCACGCCTTCTGCCACGTCACCGGCGGCGGGCTGCCGGGCAACCTCCCGCGCGTGCTGCCGGACACGCTCGGCGCCACCGTCGACACCGCGACCTGGCAGTGGCCCGAGATCTTCCGCTGGCTGCGCGACGAGGGGCCGGTCGCCGACGAGGAGATGTGGCGGGCGTTCAACTGCGGGGTCGGCATGGTGGCCGCCGTCCCGCCGGACGCCGCCGACGACGCGCTCGCCGTGCTGGAGGAGCGCGCCGTCGAGGCGTGGGTCATGGGCGTCGTCGAGGAGACGGCCGGTGGCGCGACGCGCGTGACGCTCGCGGGGTGACGCCGGAGCGCCGCGCCGTCGGTCAGGGCAGCCAGAAGCGGCGCAGGCCGCCGACCGCGGCGATGCGCCGCTCGGCGACCGTGACCGCGGCGTGCTCGGTCGACACCCGCTGCTCGCGCGACTCGGCGATGATCTCCAGCAGCGTGCGCGGGATGGCGTCGGCGCGCTGGTGGGCGCGGGCCTCGGAGTAGCCGCCGGGCTCGAGCTCGTCGGAGACGTTGATCAGCCCGCCGGCGTTCACGACGAAGTCGGGGGCGTAGAAGATGCCGCGCTCCTGGAGCCGGTCGCCGTCCTCCTCGGTGCACAGCTGGTTGTTGGCGCCGCCGCAGACGACCTTGGCCTGCAGTTGGGCGATGGTGTCGGCGTCCAGCACGCCACCGAGGGCGTTGGGCGAGACGATGTCGGCGTCGACGAGCAGCACGTCCTCGACGTCGACGATCTCCACGCCGGGCAGCGACGCGACCCGCTCCGTGGCCGCGGGGGCGACGTCGGCGGCCGTGACCTTGGCGCCTTCGTCGACGAGGTGGCCGACCAGCCGGGCGCCGACCTTGCCGAGCCCCTGCACGGCGACGTGACGGCCGCCCAACGCGTCGGTGCCGAACGCGGCCCGCGCGGCGGCCTTCATGCCGAGGTAGACCCCGTAGGCGGTCAACACGCCGGAGTCGCCGGAGCCGCCGTGGACCTCGTCGGCGCCGGTCGCCCAGCGGGTCTCGCGGCGCACGATGGCCATGTCGGCCGGGGTGGTGCCGACGTCGCAGGCGGTGACGTAGCGCCCGCCGAGCGACTCGATGAGCCGGCCGTAGGCGCGCAGCAGCGCCTCGGAGCGCAGCTGCGCCGGGTCACCGATGATGACGGCCTTGCCACCGCCGAGGTCGAGCCCGGCGCACGCGGCCTTGTAGGACATGGCGCGTGACAGGCGCAGCACGTCGGTGAGGGCCTCGTCCTCGGTCGCGTAGGGGTAGAAGCGGGTACCGCCCAGCGCCGGGCCGAGCCGGGTCGAGTGCAGGGCGATGATGCACCGCAGCCCGGTCTCGTCGTCGCTGCCGAAGACGACCTGTTCGTGGCCCATGAAACGGGCGAAGGGTCCCTCCACCGCGTGCTCCTCTCACGTCGTGCGCCCGCGGCCGCCGGGACGGTCGGTCCCGGTCCGGTGCCGCTGTCCGGACGCGCTCCCTATCGAAGGTCGGCAGGCACGGGTCGCGCGCTCCGCCGACTGCCAGCCTAACGGGGTCCGCCCCCGGAGCGTGCTGCGTCGCGGCGATCACGGGCGCCGGCACCCGCCGGAGACGACGCCACCTAGGGTGGCGACCCGGGGCCGACCAGCGAGGCGACGTGGACGATCCGGCGGCCATGTCCGTCCACGCGCGGCGGTCGGCCGTGCACGCGAGCGTCGCGACCGCGCTCACCGCCCTGACCGACGGGCAACTGCGGCAGCTGGTGTCGGCGTCGCAGGTGGTCGGGTCCGGCATCGGCGGTCACGCACGGCGGCTGACGGTGGCGGACGCGCCCGTGTTCGTGAAGCAGGTGCCGGTCAACGCGCGCGAGTCGCGTGCGGACCTACGCCGTGCGACGGGCAACCCCTACGGCCTGCCGGCGTTCTGCCACTACGGCGTCGGCTCGCCCGGGCTCAACGTCTGGCGGGAGCTGGCCGTGCACGAGCGCGCCAACGCCTGGGTCCTGACCGACACCTGTGCCGGCTTCCCGCTGCTCCACCACTGGCGCTTCCTCGCCGAGGCACCGACCGTCGGGCCGCCCGCGCGCGACCGGGTGGCACGCGAGGACATCGACGGGCTGGTCGCCTTCTGGCACGGCTCGGCCGCGGTCCGGGCCCGCCTGGAGGCGAACGCCGACGCCACCGGGTGTCTGCTGCTGTTCCTGGAGTACGTGCCGGACACCCTGCACGACTGGCTGACGGCGCGTGCCGACGCGGACCCCGACGGCGCGGACGCGGCGTTCACCGGCCTGGGCGGCGACCTGCTGGACGCCGTCGCACACATGAACCGAGCCGGGGTGTGGCACTTCGACAGCCACCTGCAGAACGTTCTCACCGACGGTGCGCGGATCCACCTCGCCGACTTCGGTCTGGCCCTGGCGAGCGACTTCGACCTGACCGACGCCGAGGTGGCGTTCCTCGCCCGCAACCGTGCCCACGACGTCGCCTACACCGTCGCACAACTCGTGAACTGGGCGGTCCGGACCTACACGGGGGTCCGCAGCCCCGCGGACCGCAACGCGATCGTGCGCCGCGCGGCAGCCGGTGACGCACCGGGGGTGTTGCCGCCTGCGACCCGGCGGTTCGTGCAGCGCCACGCCGAGGTGGCCACGGTCGTCAACGACTTCTACTGGATCCTCCACGGCGAGCACCGGGACCTGCCGTTCCCGCGTGACGTCGTCGAGGCGGCACTCGGACGGGTGGGCCTGCCCGTGGCCCCGGTGTGACCGCCCCGGTCCGACCGTGCCCCGTCCGACGGCCACGCCGGTCGGGGGCCGCGTCGGCCTCGCGGAGGTCGTGTCGTCCGCTACGGTCGCGCCCATGGTCCCGGTCGCACAACTACGGGTGTTCACGCCGCTGGAGGCGTTCCCCCCGCGGGAACGCGAGCGGTGGTCGGCCTACGTCGCCGCCGGCCACGGACTCAACCGGCGCCAGGTCGCCGACGCCGAGGCAGGCGCGACGGCCGCCCGGCTGCTGACGGGCCGTTCCACGCTGACCGGGGCGGCCGCCCTGGGCGACGACGCGGCACTGGTCCGGCGGGCCGGCAACCGCATCCTGCTGTGCCCGTTGCAGCTCGACCTGCGGGCCGCCATGGCCATGGCCGCCTTCCGCCGCACGGTGCCGGACCTGCTCATCGACGCGTTCGTCCCCGACCACCGTGCTCTGGACCGGCTCGACGACCTGTCAGCCTCGGGTCGGGTGCCGCACATCCTCGACGAGCCGTGGGCGGTGCCGCTGCACTGGTTCGTGTGCTTCGACCCCAAGGAGCGACGGTTCACCGACCCGCCGGAGGGCGCCGGCCCACGGGTGACCTACCTCACGACCTGCGACCAGGCCGCCCAGCGGCTCGAGCGCGCGATCGAGGTCGTCGAGGCCACGGTCGAGGACGGCGACGACGTGCTCGGGGCGCTGGCCAGCGTGGCGGCCTGGGTCGACGCCTTCGATCCGGGGTCGCTGCTCGAGCTCGACTACGGCGGGGTGTCGCGGCTGCTGAGTCGCGACGAGCTGCATGCGGACCAGACCTGCGCCGAGTTGTGGCAGGCCGTGGACGCGTTGAGCTCGGGGGACCTGCTCGGCGCCGCCGCCTACTACGGTGTGGCGCGATCACGGTGGACGCACCGTCGCGCCAAGCAGCACGCGAGCTGACGGCGTCGCCGGCGCGGTGTGACGATCCCGGTCGAAACACGCTCCGTGACGCTGCGTGCACGCCGAGCGGGCACGCGACGCGGTCACCTACTAGCGTCGTACTGGACAAGGTCATGACGACGGGGTGGGGAAGGACGAGCAACGTGGAGGGGCAAGGCGCCGACAACCAGGACGCCTGGCTGACACCCGGGGAGGTCGCACGCCTGTTCGGGGTCGACCCGAAGACGGTCACGCGCTGGGCATCGGCGGGCAAGCTGACGCCGCAGCGGACCCTGGGCGGCCACCGGCGCTACCGCGCCGACGAGGTGCACGCGCTGCTGCGCGAGTTCGGCCCTCAGCCGGCCTGACGCGCGGGTCCTCGTGCGCGCCTGAGCAACCGCAGCCGCGTCCCGGTCACCCGTCCACGGACCCTCGCCGAGCACGCGGGGGTCCGTTTCGCCGTGCCCGCCCGGCGCCGTGCGCGCGCCAGAGATCGCCGGAGCGGCGGAAACGGCCGAGTGGCCGGCCGCATCACGTCTCCCGCACGACGCCATGGACGAACGTCCTTTGTTCGGACGGTCATGCTCTAGCGTTCGACGACCGTCGACCAGGGAGGCTCGACGGCTTCGTGAAGGGGAGCAGAATCCTGTGACAGTCCATGACCACGTGCGGCCTCGCCGAGGCCGCGTCGCACGACGGACCCGGGTGGTGGCGCTGCTGTCCGCCGCGAGTCTCGTGACGACGACCGTCGGGGCGGCCGCCGCCCCGATCTTCGACGACGTCGACTACGACGACTCGCCGCACGCCGAGGCCATCACGGCCCTCGCCGAGCAGAAGATCATCGAGGGGCGCGTCGACGGCAGCTTCGACCCGTCCGGCCGGCTGACCCGCGCCCAGTTCGCGTCGATCGTCGCGCGCGCCGCCGGCCTGGAGTCGTCCGACGCCACGCCGTTCCCGGACGTGACCGGCGGGCCGCACGCGAAGAACATCGCCGCCGCCGCCGACGCGGGCATCATCCTCGGCTACAAGGACGGCAAGTTCCGGCCGGGCGCGACCATCCAGCGCGACCAGGTCGCCGCGATGCTGTACCGGTGGCTACGCCCCCCCGCGGCCGACCGCGCCGCGTTCTCGGACCTGCACCTGACCACGCACGCCGCCGCGATCAACGCCCTGGCCGAGGTCGACGTCGTGTACGGCAAGAACGACCGCACCTTCGACCCGGCCGCCAAGGTGCGACGCGACCAGAGTGCGTCGATGGTCTTCCGTGGCCTGCGCTACCTGAAGTCGCTCGAGCCGACCGGCCCCAACCCGTGGGACGAGATCGGCCGCGACGCGCTGCGCACCGAGATGCCGGAGGGTGACATCTCCGGTGTCAGCTACCACGGCACGATCGTGCACCCCGACCACGGCGCCCCGAACCCGGAGAACCCCGACGCGACGCTCAACCTCGCCGGTGGCACCTCGGGGGTGAACCCGGTCCGCTACGAGCACGGCGAGGCGCTGGTCACCAGCGGTTCGTTCGGGCTGCGGATCTACGACGTGCGCGACCCGTACGCGCCGAAGCTGCTGGGCGAACTGCCCCGCGCGGAGCTGGCGCTGCCGGGCGACGACCCGACCCGCAACTACCACTCGTCCGAGTCGATGAACATCGACAAGCAGCGGATGCTCGCGTTCCTCTCGCGTGACCCGCGTGCCTTCTCGAACCCGCAGACCTCCGGGCCGTCGGGCTTCTACATCATCGACATCGCCGACCCCACCGCCCCCGAGGTCCTGCACTTCCAGCAGGTCGGGGCCGGCCACACGACCACCTGCGTCAACAGCTGCCAGCAGCTGTGGAGTGGTGGGCCGTCGCGCGCGACGACCGACCCCGAGGACTGGATCGCGCGGCCGATCTTCGTCAGCGACGTCTCGGGCGTCGAGCGCGTCGACGGCGAGATCGTCGGGCTGGAGAGCGTCTTCACCTACAAGGACCCGGTCGACATCGGCCGCTACCGCGGGATCACCGACTACGCCCACGACGTCCAGGTCGACCAGCAGGGTGTCGCCTGGGTCTCCGGGCGCGGCGGCATCCGCGGCTACTGGACCGAGGGACGCCACTTCGACCCGCTCCTGGGCCGCGAGCGCACCGCCTTCGCCCACAACCCGGTGCCCTACGCCGGCGGCGAGGTCGGCGAGTACACCGGCCTGCCGGCAGGCGACGCGCGCCGCATGAACGGTGCGATCCACAACCTGGAGCGGCCGGTCGACGGTCCCGACGGCGACTCGGCCTGGCTGGACTCGGAGCGTCCGCGTCGGCCCGGCGCCGGCGACGGCGCCACCCCCGGTGGCGACTACGCACCGGGCGAGCTGGTCTACGTCGTCGACGAGAACTTCACGGCGCCGTGCACCGACTCGGGCAAGTTCTACATCGCCTCGCTCAAGGGCGCCGACCAGGGTCAGGCCTGGCGCACCGCGGACGAGGTGGCCGAGGAGGGGCCGTTCGAGCTCGACGAGATCGGCCGGTGGAGCGTCGCGGGCAAGGAGGGGACCAACAATCCCAACTCGAGCTGCTCGGCGCACTACTTCAACATGAAGGACGGGATCGTCGCCGGCGGTTGGTACGGCCAGGGCTTCCGCTTCCTGGACGTCACCGACCCGACCGACCCGATCCAGATCGCCTACTACCGCCCGAACCAGGGCAGCGGCTGGTCGGTCCACTGGATCGGCGAGGTGATCTACGCCAACGACACGCGTCACGGGATCCACATCCTGACGCTGGACGGGGACGCGGCCCACGCCGCCTCGACCCGCACCGAGGTGCTGGCTCCGCCGATGACCGCGCAGCAGGCGGCCTTCGAGGAGGACCTCGTCGCGGACCCGGTCTTCGGCTGGTCCTGCGCGCTGCCGGCCAGCGACCTGGCCGACGAGGACGTGCCGTCCGGCGACGCGTGAGCGTCGTGACCGGCTGATCGGCGCGCGGATGCGACGCCACGTGGCCCCGACCGCACCCGCGGTCGGGGCCACACCTCGTTCCCGGCCCGATGAGCGCTTGGTCGAGCCTGCGACGCTTGGTCGAGGCGGTGGCGCTTGGTCGGGTCTGCGGCGCAGGGTCGAGGCGGAGGCGCTTGGTCGAGCCTGCGACGCACGGTCGAGGCACTGATGCTCGGTCGAGCCTGCGACGCATCGGTGCGGCGCTGGACCGACCGTGCGTCACTCGGCCGACCTCGTGCGCGATGGATCGGTCACCGCGGTGCGACGTGCCGGGCGGGGCGAGGGTCGGGCCGGCGCTTGGTCGAGCCAGTGACGCTTGGTCGAGGCGGTGGCGCTTGGTCGAGCCGGCGCCGCTTGGTCGAGGCGGTGGCGCTTGGTCGAGCCAGTGACGCATGGGTGCGGCGCTGGGCCGACCGTGCGTCACCCGGCCGACCTCGCGCTCGACAGGCCCCGGTCACCGCGGTGCGGCGAGGCCGGGCGGGTCGAGGGTCGGACCGGCGCTCAGGCCAGGGCGCGGGCCAGCACCTCGGGGGTGACGTTGCCTCCGGACAGCAGCACCCCGACCCGCGCGCCCCGCAGGTCCGGGAAGCGTCCGGCCAGCAGGGCGCCCAGGGCGCTGGCGCCGGACGGCTCGACGACCTGCTTCATGCGGGTGGCCAGCAGCCGCATGGCCGCGAGCGCCTCGTCGTCGTCGACCCCCTCGACCCGGTCGACGTGCGCGCGGAGGAGCGCGAGGTTGCGGACGCCGACCTCGGGGGTCTGCTGGCCGTCGAGGAGGGTGCGCCCGACGGGGACCTGGACGACCTCGCCGCGCTGCATGGCGTCCCGGGCGGCGCGACGGCCCGCAGGTTCCACGCCGAGCACCGTCGCCTCGGGCCGCACGGCGCGCATGGACACGGCGCTGCCGGCGAGTAGCCCACCACCACCGATCGGCACGACCAGCGCGTCGAGGTCGGGCACGTCCTCCAGCAGTTCGAGGGCGGCCGTGCCCTGCCCGGCGATGACGTCGGGATGGTCGTAGGGCGGGACGACGGTGGCGCCGCGTTCGGTGGCGATGGCCTCGCCGATGGCGCGCCGGTCCTCGGTGTAGCGGTCGTAGGTGACGACCTCGGCGCCGTAGTCGCGAGTGGCGGCCACCTTGACGGGCGGGGCGTCCAGCGGCATGACGATCGTGGCCGGCACCGCCAGCAGGCGGGCGGCCAGCGCCACCGCCTGGGCGTGGTTGCCCGACGAGAACGCGACCACGCCGCGGGCGCGCTCGTGCGGGTCGAGGGCGGCGAGCGCGTTGTACGCGCCGCGGAACTTGAACGCGCCGATGCGCTGTAGGTGCTCGGCCTTGCAGAACACCGTGGCGCCCGTGGCCGCGTCCAGCGTCCGAGAGGTCAGCACCGGCGTCCGGTGGGCCACGCCGGCCAGCCGCTCGGCCGCCCGCCGCACGTCCTCGAACACGACGGGCAGGGCGTCGGTGGCCGTGCTCACGACAGGAAGGCGAGCTCGTCGCGGATCTGGTCGGCGACCGTCCGGTTGGTCGCGTTCTGGACGGTGCGCAGGCGGTGGCGGCGCTCGTGTTCCTCGCCGGCCCGTACCCACTCCATCGCCTCGGCCCGCAGTTGGCGGTCGGCGAACTCGACCACGTCCGGCCGCTCGACGTAGCGGGCGAGGTCGCGCAGGTCGCCCAGGGTGCGCAGCCGCTCCTCCGGGTCCGTGTCGGTCGCGTAGGCGTCGATCAGCATCGTCGGCGCATCCGGGTCCTCGGCGAGGCAGAGGTTGGCCGCGTGCATGGCGAGGTTGAGCTGTCGCTCCACGTGGGCGGCGCGCACGAACGTCGCGAGCCGTGCCGCGCGATCCGGGCCCGCCTCCTCCCGCTCGAGCAGCGTGAGTTCCTTGGTCAGGTCACGTGCGCGTTGGTCGGGTGCGACCGGTTTGTACTGCGTGTTGACCATGACCGACCTCCCGCCGGGGACGTGCCCCACGTCCGTGTCGTCCGCTTCTTCCGACGAGCCTAGCCCCGTCGGGGCGGGACGACGCCCAGGGCCAGCCGTCGGCAGGCGGCCACGTAGCCGTCGCCGACCAGCGACAACAGGGCATCACCGACTGGGCCGGCCAGCCGCAGGGCGAGGGTGTCGGGGCGGGCGAACGCCACCAGCCGGAAGCGGACGTCGCCGTCCACCTCGTGGCGCACCTCGAAGCCGGCCTCGCCCGCCTCCACGTGTCCCGGCAGGCTGCCGTAGACGAAGCCGCGGCGGTCGGACTCGTCGGTGACGGCGATGACCCGGCACGGCACCGTGACGCCGTACCCGGCCGGCCCGAGCGTCAGCAGCACGTCCTGCCCCGGCACGACCCGCGGACCGACAGTGTCGACGTGCAGGCCGGTCCGACGGTGCAGGTCCCAGGTCAGCAGCCCTTCGCCGGCACGTTCGAACGCGGCCCGTCCACGCCCAACCCGCACGTCACGATGCAGGTGGCGGTAGCCGTCCGGCAGGCGTCCGCCGGTCGCGCCCACGTCCGGGTAGTTGAACGTCGCCGATCCCAGCCGCCGCAGCCAGCCCTGACGTCGGCGCGGGGTCGTGAGACGCACGGTGGCTCAGCCCGTCGGATCGCACATCGCGCGGGTGTCGTCGCGCAGACGCTCCGCCGCCGCGACCACCTCGGGATCCTGCAGCACGCTGCGGTCCCCGGCCCGGACGGCCTCTGCGGCGTCGGCGAGTCGGCGGGCGTCGCCGCGCAGGTCCTCCGGCGCCTGCGCGAGCGCCTCCTGGGCGGCGTCGGCGGCGGTCTCGTAGTTGCCGCCCTCCAGGGCGTTGGCGGCGCGCGCCACGCTGAGGCAGAAGCGGCCCCGCTCGGTCAGGTCCTGGGCCCCGGACCGGACGTCGTCGACGCGTTCCTGCAGACTCGAACAGGCCCCGCTCATGACGAGCAGGGCCAGCAGGGTGGCTGAAAGACGACGCCGCAACACACCCGGACTCTATCGAGGTGAACCGGCCAGGTTCACGACCGTTGGTGACCGTGCGGAGGTGGTCGCCACCGCGGGCAGGACGTCGTCGGACGGCCCGGAGGCGGGCCGGGCAGGGCAGGACGTGGCCCGAGCCATTACCGTGTTGACAGCAGCGTCGGGTCCGCCCGCCGGCAGGTGTGCCTGTCGCCTCCCAGTCCGACGGTCCGGTCCGACACCGACGGGCCGGCCCCCGACGCCGGTTCGTCCCCGACCCTCTTTCGCGGGAGCCCACGTCGTGTCCGAGATGCGAGAGCAACAGCAGTTCGCCTCCAGCCCGATCATCACCGACGGCCTGCCGGCCCAGTACCCCGACATCGACGAGACCGAGACGACGGAGTGGCTCGAGTCCTTCGACGCCGTCGTGGAGGCCTCCGGCAAGGCCCGGGGCCGCTTCCTGCTGCTGAAGATCCTCGAGCGGGCCCGGCAGCGCAACATAGGCGTCCCGTCGCTCACGACGACCGACTACCTCAACACCATCCCGCCGGAGCGCGAGCCGCGGTTCCCCGGCGACGAGGCCATCGAGCGGCGCATCCGCCACCACATCCGCTGGAACGCGGCCGTGATGGTGCACCGCACCAACGTGGAGCGCGGCACCGGCGGGCACATCGGCTCGTACGCGTCGGCGGCGTCGCTCTACGAGGTCGGGTTCAACCACTTCTTCCGTGGCAAGGACGCCCCGGGCGGTGGCGACCAGGTCTTCTTCCAGGGGCACGCCTCGCCCGGGATCTATGCGCGTGCCTACCTCGAGGGGCGCATGGACGAGTCGCGCCTCGACCGCTTCCGGCAGGAGGTCGAGCCGGGCGGGCTGTCGAGCTATCCCCACCCGCGGCTGATGCCGGACTTCTGGGAGTTCCCGACCGTCTCGATGGGGCTCGGCCCCCTGAACGCGATCTACCAGGCCCGCTTCAACCGCTACCTGCACGACCGGGGGTTCAAGGACACCTCCGACCAGCGCGTGTGGTTCTTCGGTGGCGACGGCGAGACCGCCGAGCCCGAGACCCTGGGCGCCCTGGCGGTCGCCAGCCGTGAGGGCCTGGACAACCTCACGTTCGTCATCAACTGCAACCTGCAGCAGCTCGACGGGCCGGTGCGCGGCAACGGCAAGATCATCCAGGAGCTCGAAGGCGTCTTCCGCGGCGCCGGCTGGAACGTCATCAAGGTCGTGTGGGGCCGCGACTGGGACGAACTGCTCGCCCGCGACGTCGACGGCGTGCTCGTCAACCGGATGAACGAGGTCCCGGACGGGCAGTTCCAGACCTACACCGCCAAGCCCGGCGACTTCATCCGCGAGGACTTCTTCGGCAAGGACGCCCGGCTGCGCAAGCTCGTCGAGCACCTCTCCGACGACCAGCTGACCAAGCTCTCGCGGGGCGGGCACGACTACCGCAAGGTGTACGCCGCCTTCAAGGCCGCGACGGAGACCAACGGCGCCCCGACCGTCATCCTGGCCCAGACCATCAAGGGCTGGACGCTCGGGCCGGACTTCGAGGCCCGCAACGCCGTGCACCAGATGAAGAAGCTGTCGTCGGACGCGCTGAAGTCGTTCCGCGACCGGCTCGGCCTCGACGTCTCCGACGAGGAACTCGAGGGCGACCTGCCCCCGTACTCGCACCCCGGCGAGGACTCCGAGGAGGTGCAGTACCTCAAGGAGCGGCGCCAGGCGCTCGGCGGGTTCGTGCCGGAGCGGCGGGTCGCCTTCCAGGTGCCCGAGCTGCCGTCGTCGGACCTCTACGGCTCGCTGAAGAAGGGCTCGGGCAAGCAGGAGGTCGCCACCACGATGGCGCTCGTGCGCCTGTTCAAGGACCTGCTGCGCGACAAGCAGTGGGGCAAGCGCATCGTGCCGATCATCCCGGACGAGGCGCGCACCTTCGGCATGGACTCGTGGTTCCCGACCGCCAAGATCTACGACCGGCTCGGCCAGACCTACGAGCCGGTCGACCGGGACCTGCTGCTGACCTACAAGCAGGCCAAGGACGGCCAGATCATCCACGAGGGGATCACCGAGGCCGGTTCGGTCGGCACCTTCCACGCCGCCGGGAGCAGCTACGCCACCCACGGCGAGCCGATGATCCCGCTGTACATCTTCTACTCGATGTTCGGCTTCCAGCGCACTGCGGACTCGATCTGGTCGGCGGCCGACCAGCGTTCGCGCGGGTTCCTGATCGGGGCGACCGCCGGCGGCACCACCCTCAACGGCGAGGGCCTGCAGCACCAGGACCGCCACTCGTTGCTGATGGCGCAGTCCAACCCGGCGGTGGAGGCCTACGACCCCTCGTTCGCCTACGAGATCGCGGTGCTGGTCGAGGACGGCCTGCGGCGGATGTACTCGGCCGAGGCGCACGGTGGCGACGGCACGCCGGGCGAGGACGTCATCTACTACCTGACCGTCTACAACGAGCCGGTCGTCCAGCCCGCCATGCCCGACCACGTCGACGACCAGCAGATCATCGACGGGCTGTACCGCTTCAAGGCCGGCGAGAAGGGCGAGCACACCGCCCACGTCTTCGCCTCCGGCACGATCATGCACGAGGCGCTGAAGGCGCAGGACCTGCTCGCCGAGGACTGGGACGTGCGCACCGACGTGTGGTCGGCGCCGGGCTGGAACCGGCTGCTTCGCGACGGCGCCGCGGTCGAGTCCTGGAACCGCACCAACCCCGAGGCCGAGCCGCGCGTGCCGCTGGTCACCCGCATCCTCGAGGAGACCGAGGGTCCCTACGTCGCGGTCTCGGACTGGATGCGCGCCACGCCGTTCCAGATCGCGGACTGGATCCCGGGTCCTTTCGCCGCACTGGGCACCGACGGGTTCGGACGCTCCGACACCCGCGACGCCCTGCGCAAGTTCCACCGCGTGGACGCCCACTCGATCGCCTACTGCGTGCTGGCGGAGCTGGTGAAGGTGGGCAAGCTGGACGCGGCGGTGCTGACCAAGGCGATCGAGCAGTACGAGCTGTCCTTCGACCGGGTCCCGTTCTTCGGTCAGCCGGGCGAGTCGGACGACATCACCCGCTAGCGGGTGCGACGGTGAACCCCGCGCCCGGCACCGCCTAGGCTGGCGGTGCCGGGCCATGCCGGGGGTCACCGGCACGGTGCGCATCCGATCTCCCGGCGTGGAAGGTGGCGTGGTGGGCATGTCGGAGCGAGACCGGATCGCGGCGCTCGAGCGCCAGAACGCGCGCCTGCAGCGCAAGCTCGATGCCCTGCGATCCAGCACGGCACTGCGGGTCGGCGAGACGATCGTCGGCACGGCGCAGCGTGTGCTGCCGACCTCGGTGGTGGACCGCATCCGGGCGCGCCGTCCAGGTGGCGCGGATCCCGCCGCGGGCCCCGCGGGCGCCGCGGTGCCGGCCGGCACGGCGGGCGCACCGGAGCCTTCCACCGCAGCGGTGCCGGCTGCCCGTGGCGTCGCCGAGCTGCCCACCTTCGAGGTGACCGAGCGACCGAGTTTCCCGGCCCCGGGCGAGCAGGCGGTCAGCCGCCGGCGCCCACAGATCACCCCCACCGACCACGGCGACGTCGGCGCCGTGCCGGACGGGCCCATCTTCGTCGGGGGGACCGGGCGGAGCGGCACGTGGGTCATCGGCCGGCTGCTCCACGCCCACCCGGCCTGGGTGACGATCCACACCGAGCTGCGCTACCAGGCGGACGGGCCCGGGATCGTCGACGTCCTCGCCGGCCGGGAGACCCCGGAGGCGTTCGCGGAGCGGGTGAGCGCGACGTTCCTCGACGTCATCGGGCCGTCCGGCAAGCCGAAGGGGCTGCAGGTCGTCGCGGGCGGCGGCGAGGTACGGCGTGCGCTGCAGCGGTTCGTGCAGCGGGCGGAGTCGGACGTCGCCGACGCGCTCGGGCAACTGCTGCTCGAGGTCGTGGAGCCGTTCGTGCGCGGCCGTGAGGGCCTGGGCTGGTCGGAGACCACGCCCGGCAACGTCCGGGTCGCGGATGCGCTGCTGACGGTGCTGCCGAAGGCGAAGCTGATCCACACGATCCGCGATGGCCGCGACGTGGCGGCCTCTGTGGCCAAGATGCCGTGGGGGCCGAACTCGATCGAGCGGGCCCTCGACTGGTGGGCCGGCCGGGTCTGGGCCGGGCACCTCGGCACCGTGGGCGCCGACCAGTCGCGCCTGCTGCGGGTGCGGCTGGAGGAGCTCGTCCACCTCGACCGCGACCGGCAGCTCGAGCGGCTGGTGTCCTTCACCGGCTTCGAGGACGACAAGCCGATGCGGGCCTACTTCGAGAAGCACATCAACGCGACCCGCGGCAACGTCGGCCGGTGGCGCAACCAGGTCGACGCCGCCGAGCGCGACCGGGTCGACCGCCGCTACCGCGACCTGCTGGGTCGTCTCGAGGCGGCCGGGGTCACCCACCTGCCGACCCCGCCGGACGCGGTCGACGAGCTGGCCGCCCCGCAGGGTGTCCCCACGGCCTGACCGATGCCGGGCGCGCCGGCGCGGGCGCACCTAACGTCGGTCCGCGTCGACAGCGACCAAGGAGACCGGCAATGGCGACGACCCGTACCTCGAACGCCGAATGGCGCGGCGACCTGAAGAGCGGCGGCGGTGAGCTGTCCCTGGGCAGCGGCCGCTACACGGGGCCCTACACGTTCGTGTCCCGCTTCGAGTCGGGTGAGGGTGGCACCAACCCCGAGGAACTGCTCGCCGCCGCACACGCGGCCTGCTTCTCCATGGCGCTGTCCAACATGCTGGCGCAGGACGGCACGCCCCCGGACTCGGTCCGCACCGACGCCGTCGTGACGCTGGACACCGTCGACGGCAAGCCCGCGATCACGAAGGTGGAGCTGACCACCGTCGGCAAGGTCCCGGGCCTGGACGCGGACGGCTTCCGTGCCAAGGCCGAGGCCGCCAAGGACGGCTGCCCCGTCAGCAAGCTGTTCGCGGGCGGCTCGGCGGAGATCACCGTCGACGCCCAGTTCGAGGGATAGCCCGCCGCTCGGGCGCACGCGACGGCCGGGCGGGTGCCCGGCCGTCGGTGTGTCTCCCCGGGCCCCTCGTCGGCGGCCGATCGGCGCAGGTGTTGCGCCCTGCGGCCACCGCCGCGGTCCGCCCTGGACAAGCCCGAACTAGCTCACAAGGATGCCCACCGACTCGTCGCCCGAGGGAGACGACGGGTCCGGAGAGGGAGTCCATGACAAGACGCAGGAGGTGGGCCAACGCGGTGCTCGTGCCCGCGCTGGTGCTCACGTTGGGGGCGACACCCGCCCAGGACGGACTGCCGATGCCGCCCGGCGACGCCCACGGCGTCGACTACTGGGGGACGGTGGAGCTGTCGGGCCTGACCTCGATGAACGTGGTGCAGTACGGCAACCGGGACGTGCTGTTCGCCGTCGGCCGCTTCGGGCTGCGCTCGTACGACATCAGCAACCCGAAGGCGCCGCAGGAACTCGGCCGGCTCGAGTCCGACGCCCTGAAGTTGCCCGGCGACGTGGCGGGGACCTTCTGGCAGAGCGAGTCGACCAACTTCGACCAGAAGCGCAAGCTCGCATTCCTGTCTCGTGACCCGCGCGCGTTCAACCAGCCGCAGAACCAGGGCATCGCGGGCGTGTACATCATCGACATCAGGGATCCGGCGGCGCCCGCGCTGATCACCTTCCACGAGGTCCCGGCGGGCCACACGACCACGTGCATCAACGACTGCCAGTACCTGTGGAGCGGTGGGCCGGCGCCTCGCGTCGACCAGCCCGCCGACTGGATCGGTCGTCCGATCTTCGTGACCGACGTCCGCAACCCGAAGAAGCCGTTCACTCATCCCGACCCGATCGACACCGGGCGCTGGCGGGGACGGACCGACTACAGCCACGACGTGCAGGTCGACAACGAGGGCATCGCCTGGGTGTCGGGCCGCGGCGGCGTGCGTGGCTACCGCACCGAGGGCCGCCACTGGGACCCGGTCCAGGAGCGCTACCGCGTGGCGACCGCCTGGGACCCGATTCCGTACGGCGGTGGCGAGATGGAGGCGCCCTACACAATGTTGGGTGCCATCCACAACAGCGAGCGGCCCGTCGACGGCCCGCCGGGACAGCGCAACGGCGTCGGTGTCCGCGACAGCGAGCGGCCGTTCCGCCCCGGGGCGAACGACGGCGCCGACCTGTCGCTCGGCTACGAGGCGGGCGAACTGATCTACGTGACCGACGAGGCGTTCCTGCCCTGCGCGGACGCCGGCAAGTTCTGGATCGCGTCGATCAAGGGCTCCACGGACGGTCAGGCCTGGCGCTCGACCGACGAGAACCCCTACCAGTTGGAGACGGTGGGTGTCTGGTCGCCATACCAGAAGGAAGGTTCGACCGATGCGGGCACCTGCTCGGCCCACTACTTCAAGATGAAGGACGGCATCGTCGCCGGCGCCTGGTACTCGCAGGGCTTCCGGTTCCTCGACGTGACCGACCCCACCGACCCGATCCAGGTGGCGTACTTCCGTCCCGACGGCGGCAGCGGCTTCGTGCCGGTCTGGCACGGCGACGTGATCTACGCCGGCGACAGCAGCCTTGGTATCCACGTGCTCACGCTGGACGCGGACGCCGCGACGGCGTCGGCCGCACGAGCCGAGGTGCTGGCGCCGAAGATGAACGCGCGTCAGGCGGCGCTGGCCCGCGAGTGGGCGGCCAGCATGCGGCCGGACCCGGCCTACGGCTGGTCCTGTCCGATCCCAGCCGCCTGATCGGTCGGCGTCCCGACGAGCACGGTGAGCAGCCGGTCACCCACCGGGTGACCGGCTGCCGCCGTCCCGGCCGCCGTTCCGGCGGCGCCGCCCGCCGCGGTCCCGGCCGCCGTTCCGGCGGCGCCGCCCGCCGCGGTTCCGGCCGCGGTGCCGGCCGGCGCCCGCAGCGCCCCGCGGCCGTACCGCTCCAGCAGCATCGCCGGGATCCGCGGGGCCGGCCGGGCCAGGGCGGCCAGCACGGCCGCTCCGGACGGCGTGGTCAGTTCCACCTCGCGGTCGTCGCCGCGGACCGGGAACCCCTGCAGCAGCGGCAGGACCACCGGTGGCGGCACCGGGAAGCGGCCGTGCGCGATGTCGATCACGCCGCCGCCCAGCGCCACCAAGGACGTCGTGACGTCCTCCACGTCCAGCTCCTCCAGGGCGGTCACGCCGGCGAGGATGCGGGCGACGGCGCGCGGCCGGCCGAGCTCGTGCAGGTGCACGTCGTCCACCGGGACGCCGTGCACGGCGGCCTCGGCATGGACCAGGGCGTCGACGAGGTCGTGGGCACGCTCGTCGGCGCGGGGCGGCAGCTTCGCACCGTCGACGGCACCGTGCATCGCCGCGGCGGTGGAGAGCCGGTCACGGGAATCGTGCCCGCGGTCGTCGACGACGACCTCGACGGCCGTGACCTCGCGGGCACAGACGGGGGTCGCCACGATGCGGGCGGCGACGCCGGCACGCGCCACGACGTCCTGGAGCGCCGCCACCTCCGCGCCGGCGTGCACGAGCGCCCCGAGCCACAGCTCGGCCGTGATGCCGTCGTCGCACAGCAGGTGGGCGATCCTCATTCCCACCCGCCGTGTCGCCGGTCCCCGGCACGGACGATGCGCCGCGCGAGCAGGGCCGCGCCCAGGCCGTTGTCGACGTTGACGACCGCGATGCCGGGCGTACAGGCCGACAGCAGCCCGTGCAGCGCGGTCATGCCGTCCTGCGCGGCGCCGTAGCCCACGCTGGTCGGCACCGCCACCACCGGGGCGGCCACCAGCCCGGCGACGACCGGTCCCAGGGCGGCCTCCATCCCGGCGACCACGACCACCACGTCGGCCGCCGCGAGCGTGTCCCGCACGTCCAGCACGCGGTGCAGTCCGGCCACACCGACGTCGGCCAGCACGGTCGGTCGTTCCCCCAGTGCCTCCAGCGTCACGGCACATTCCGTGGCGACGGTGAGGTCGCTGGTGCCCGCGGTCACGACCACGACGCGGCCCGCCAGCCGGTCGTCGAGCGGTGCCAGCGGGGCGAGCACGAGCATCCCTGCCTCGGCGTGCACGGCCGCCTGCGGATACGCGTCGGCCACGACCGCGAGGTGTTCCGCCTCGGCGCGGGTCACCAGCACCGGCGCGACGCCGCCTTCGAGCAGCGCCCGCACCGCCGTGAGCGTCTGGGCCGGCGTCTTGCCGGCCGCGTACACCACCTCCGGCTCGCCGGTGCGGGCGCCGCGTGCGACGTCGGCACGCACCGTCGGCCCGTCCAGGCCACGCAGGTCGGCGCTCACGACACACCTCCCACGATCGGCAGCCGTGCGAGGCCGGGACGCGGCCCGCCCGCCGCCCGCACGTCCGGCAGCGGTGGTGGGGCGGCGTCCGCGCGCAGACCGGCGAGGTCGAGCGTGACGTAGACGTAGCCGGCCTCGCGCAGCCCGGCGACGATGGCGTCGCGCCGGGCGACCGCGCGCGGGAGCTCGTCGGCGGGCACCTCGACGCGGGCGAGCTCGTCGTGGTGGCGCACGCGGAAGGCGCGGAAGCCCAGGTCGAACAGGTGCTGCTCGGCACGTTCGATGCGGGCCAGCTTCTCCGGCGTGACGGCCTCGCCGGTGGGGATGCGCGAGGCGAGGCACGCGAAGGCGGGCTTGTCCCAGACCGGGAGTGCGAGACGGTGCGCCAGGTCGCGCACGGCGGCCTTGTCGAGGCCGGCCTCGCGCAGCGGCGCCCGCACGCCCCAGGCCTGGGCGGCGGCGCGGCCGGGCCGGTGGTCGTCGAGGTCGTCGACGACCTCGCCGTGGGCGATGGTGCGCAGCCCGCGCCGGTCCGCCACCGCCCGCAGGGCCGCGAACTGGTGGTCCTTGCAGAACCGGCAGCGGTTGCGCGGGTTGGCGGCGTAGCGGGCGTCGGCGACCTCGTCGGTGTCGACCACCTCGACGTCGATGCCCAGCGCGTCCGCCAGCGCCACCGCCGCGTCGAGCTCACGCCGCGGCAGCGACGGCGAGCGCGCCACGACCGCCACCGCCCCCGCGCCCAGCACACGGTGCGACACGGCCGACAGCAGGCTGGAGTCGACGCCGCCGGACAGGCCGACGGCGACGCTCTCCAGCTCGGCGACGACGGCCTCCAGCCGGGCGAGAGGGTCCTCTTCCCGTGCGGCTGCCGGGCTCATGCGCCACCTCCCCGTGCCGGCCACACCCGACGGCGGGCGTCGCGGTCGTCGGGTTCCAGCAGCTCCCAGCGCCGCCGCCAGTCGGCCACCTGGGGCCCGCGGGCGCTGGGCGTCTCGCCCTTCTGACGGTTGCGCATGGCGGTCCACCAGTCGGTGCGGTGCTCGTCGAGCAGCACGGCGATGCTGTCCTCCAGGCGGCCGGTGAGTGCGGTGACCGGCTCGTCGGCGCGGGCCCGCAGCGGCGCGCCGAACCGCACCCGGACCCTGGGCCGGCCGGAGACGGGCCAGGCCGCGCCACGCGGCATCGCCCGCCACGAACCCTCGATCGCGACCGGTACGATCGCGACACCGGCCGTCTTGGCGAGGTGGGCGGCGCCGTGGCGGAACCGCCCGGCCCACCCGTCCTTGGAGCGGGTGCCCTCGGGGAACAGCAGCAGGTGGTTGCCGGCGGCGAGCAGGTCGTCGGGCAGTTCGCTGCGGCTGCGCTGCGTGCGGTCGATCGGCACCGCGTTGAACACCAGCGCGGTGGCGGCCGCCCGCCACCAGGCGTCGAAGAAGTAGTCGGAGGCGGCGACGGTCACGGTCTTGCGACGGACCTCGGGCGGCAGCGCGGTCAGCACGAGCGGGGCGTCGAGGTGGCTGGAGTGGTTGGGGGCGAGCACGACCGGTGCCCGGGCCGCCTCCAGGACCCGTTCGCGGTCCTCGACCGTGATGTCCAGCTGCGAGGCCAGCAGCGGCGCCAGCACGCCCGCCTGCAGGCCGGTGCGGGCCACGCGGGCCGGTCGCGTCCGCGACCAGCCGGTCGGGAACGGTCGCGGCCCGGGCGCCTGCACGGTGTCCACGACCGTGCCGGGCGGCAGCGGCCGCCGGCCCCAGCGCCAGTCGCGCGCCGCCTCGCGCAGTCGCATCAGCGCACCTCCGCGAGCGTCAGCGGTGGGGCGTGCAGGTAGGTGATCGACGGGTCGCGACCGACCGTGTCGCTGGCCATCTCCAGCGCGTCGGTGAGCGTGCCGGCGGCACGGAAGCCCATGCGCCGGGCGACGGCCGGGTCGGCCCCGACCCAGATCACGTCGCCGAGGTGGTCCATGCCGTGGGCGCCCCAGTACCACATGTAGAACGGGTGCACGCCGTGGTAGGCGTGCGACTCGCGGTAGAGGTGCACGTACCACGGGTCGGCGGCGTAGGCCTGCTCGTACTTGCTCTCGATCAGCGCCGGGTCGGTGGTGTCGGCCAGCACCTGGTCGAAGAAGTCGATGTAGGACGGGTGGTGGACCTGGTGGAACTCGCGCCGCAGCGGGTGGAACAGGATCATCACGCCGCCGTGGCGGACCAGCGGGCGGCCCCGGTACATGTTGAAGAAGTACCCGAGGCCCATGCACATGGCCAGGATCGGGTTCATGATCGAGTTGACGTTGTAGGGCCCGACGTAGGGGATGCCGGTCACCAGCACGTCGGTCTGCCCGTCGACCTCGACCAGCTGCTGGCGGTGCACGTGCTGCAGCGTCACGGGGTGCACCGCCTCGGTCTCGCCGGCCTGCACGCTGGTGAGCCGGAACGGCGCCCGTGAGGCGTGCATCGCCCGACGGCGCGCCTTGGCCGGCATCCGGTCCAGCGCGCGCTGCAGGGTGAAGGCGGCGGCCTGGTCCTTGACCGACCACTCCCACTCGCGCTTGGTGAAGAACGCGGCCTGTTCGGGGAAGGCGGCGTTGTTGACCGTGGTCTCCACGGTGAAGATCGTCAGGTGTTCGGCCAGCAGCCGCCCCATCCGGGTCGCGGAGCCGTGCAGCGCGCTGTGGCCCGGGTCCATGTAGCTCTTGGAGCGCAGCATCGTGTGCACGTTGTGGTGCGGCCGCAGGCTGCGGTAGCCGGCCAGCCCGACGGGCACCGACTTATGCCCGCCGTCCATCGTCACGAGGTTGACGTTGACGTACACGAGCAGGTCCGACTCGGCCGCGCGCCGGTTGATCTCCACGTCCTCGCCGTGGTCGGTCACGCCGACATGGCGCATGCCGTGGGGGTCCTCGGCGTCGTGGTTGCGCAGGTGGTCGGGCCAGAACGAGCGGAACACCCGGTCGCCGACGATGTGGCGCAGCTCGTCGGCGGTCATGCGCCGGTGCAGGGCGTTGGCGGCGATCAGTTCGACGTCGTCCACGCCGACCTCGGCCGCCAGGGTCAGCACCTGCTCGATGACCCGCTGCCGGATGTCGGGCCGCCGCATGCTCGGCAACGGCAGCGACAGGTCGTCGAACGCGATCGTCAGCCGCATGCCGGGGAACAGCAGCTCCCGCAGCGGTGGGCGGCCCATCGGGTGCTCGAGCGCATGGGCGATGGCGGCGTCCGGGTCGGGCAGGCCCGGCAGCACGTCGGGCGGGTAGACGGCCCGCGTGCCCAGCGGGAAGCGTTCGAACCGCAGCTGCTCGCCGGCGTGGACCAGCAGCGGCGGCGTGCGCTCGTCGACCTCGACGACGACTCCGGGGCGTGGCATGGCGGCTCCTTGGGCCGGTGCGAGCGGCTACGGCGTGGCGCCGGTCAGGTCGAAGGCGACCTTGGCCGTGCCCAGCCGGCCCGCATCCAGCGCGTGGTCGACGGCCTGGCGCCACTGCTGCAGCGGATAGGTCGCCAGCGCGAGACGGTCGAGCGGGGCGGTGGTCGCCAGATCGGTGGCGAGGTCGAAACCCGACCGGTGCCCGGCCACGGGTTCGCGCCCGCTGGCGTAGGCGCCGACGACCGTGAGCTCGCGGAACCAGGCCGGGGACAGGTCGACCCCGGGCGGGGGCATGCCGGCCAGCACGACCCGGCCGCCGGCGCGGGTGGAGCGCAGCGCGAGGTCCAGTGACCCGCGCGAGCCGGCGCAGTCGATGGCGACGTCGACACCGCCGAGCAGGAAGTCGCGGCCGAGATCCGGCCGCAGGCGGAACGCGCCGGTGTCGCGCCGGACGGTGCCGGTGGCGCCGTCGACGGGGGTCACGGTAGAGGCGCCGAGTTCACGGGCCAGGGCCTGTTGGCGTGGGTGCTTGGCGGTGGCGACGATCCGGCCAGCCTCGGTGAAGGCGCGCAGCGCGAGGATGGTCAGCAGGCCGACGACGCCGCTGCCGACGACCAGCACCTGCTCGCCCGGGGCGGGCTCGGCCCGCAACGCCGCGTGGATCGCGCAGGCGAGCGGCTCGATCAGCACCGCCCGTGCGTCGGGCAGCGCGTCGGGGACGGCGTGCAGCTGGGAGCGGTGCGCGACCAGTTGCTGGGACCAACCGCCGCCGACGTCGGCGCAGTAGCCGGTCTGCAGTCCGGGTGCGAGGTGGCCCACGGTCACGTGCTTGCACCGGCTGGTGGTCCCGGCCGCGCAGGCGTCACACGGCGGCAGGCCGCGCGGATCGCAGCTGAGCAGCGGGTCGAGCACCACACGGGTCCCGGCCGGCAGCCCGTCGACGTCGTCGAGGAGTTCGCCGACGACCTCGTGGCCGGGGGTGATCGGGAACGTCACGAGCGCGGAGAAGTAGGGCGAGGTGGTGCCGGCCAGCATCGACAGGTCCGAGCCGCAGATGCCCGACAGCCGCGGGCGGACGCGCGCCCAGCCCTCGCCGTGCAGCGACGGGGCGCTGGTCGACACCAGGCGCAGGGGCGCCAGGCCGCTGGACACCACGCCGGGCAGCCGGGACGAGAGTGCACGCGAGGCGAAGTAGCGCGGCAGCGAACGGTGTACCTGGAGCGCGAGCACGTCCATCAGCCCGCTCCCGACCGAGCACGTTCGCGGCCGTGCCCGCCGTTGCTGGCGCCGTCATCGGTGGCATCGGCGCGCGGACCGGGCGGGGCGGCGCGCACGTGGGCGGGCGCCCCGTCCCCGTCGCGCCAGGCCGCGATCGCCCACCGTTCGCGGCGGGCGAGTCGGTAGAGCACCGGATCGGGGTCGACGGCCACCGGATGACCCACCGCCCGCAGCAGCGGTGTGTCCGACCGGCTGTCGGCGTAGGCGTAGCTCGCGGACAGGTCCGCGCCCACCTTCCGGGCGTACTCGCGCAGCCAGGCCGCGCGGGTCGCGCCGACCAGTGGGGCCGAGGCGAGGTGGCCGGTGGCGCGGCCGGTCGCGTCCACCTCGAGGTCGGCGGCGGCGATCTCGTCGAAGAGGCTGCGCAGCGGCTCGCAGAAGCTGCGCAGCGCGCCGGTCAGCAGCACGGTGCGGTGGCCGAGGTCGCGGTGCTCGCGGACGCGACGGACCGCGGCCGGTGCCAGGTCGTGCAGGATGCGCTGGCCGAGGTCCTCGGCCACCAGCCGGTCCAGCGCCGCCACGTCGGCTCCGGCGAAGCGCTGGTAGAAGGCGCGCAGGAACCGGTCGCGGCCGGACGCGTCCAGGGCGAGGTAGCGCGGCAGCGTGCGCAGCACGTCGGCGGCCTCGCGCAGGCCCGCCACCCGGTCGTCGTGCCAGCGGGCCCGCAGGTAGGCGGTCAGGACGTTGGTGCTGGCGACGGTGCCGTCGAGGTCGAACACCGCCAGCACGATCGGCGCGTCGTCCTCGCTGCGCGTCGGTGTCGGCGGCGGTCTGTGGGGGCGTGGCCCGGTGGGACGCCGGATCCGGAACCAGGCGGCCACGGCTGGCAGGTGCACCTCGGCGAGGTAGTGCGGCCAGTCGATGTCGGCCGGGTCGAAGCCGAAGTGGGCGGCGTCGTGGCCGTCCAACCGGTCGCGAAGCGCCTGGGCGGTGTCGTCGAGGTAGACGGCCTCGGTCTGCGCGTAGATGCCGTACAGCTCCAGGAACCGGCCGAGGTTGTCGAACCGCTGCTGCTGGCGGTCCAGCTCGCGGCCGAGCCGGCGCACCCGTTCACCGGTGACGGGCGAGCGCTGCATCAGCCGCGCCGCCCCGCGGGTGACCACGGTGGCGGCCCGCAGCTGCCGTTCGACGGCGTCGACGCCCGGGAACCGCCAGGTCGGCAGCCGCGGGGTGCCGTGCACGCCGGGCAGGGGATGCTGGTCGAAGTAGCCGCGGACGAGCCCGTACAGGCGGGTCAGCGGCAGCGGGTTGCGGGCACCGGTGCCGACCACGATCCGTGCCGGCTCGCCGGCCGGAGGCGGGTGGGCGGCCGCCACGAGCACGGCGTTGGCCACGAAGTCGACCGGCACGAGGTCGACCACGCTGTCGGGGAAGCCGGGGAACTCCGGGATGTCGGCCCGGCCGAGGCCGATCATCAGCGGGTCGGCGACCTTGAACCCCTCGATCCAGCCGGGATGGGGGTGGCGCAGCGCCGACTCCACGATCGTGGGCCGCACGATGGACAGCTGGTGCTGTCCGAAGTGCTCCTCCGCGACCCGCTCGCCCATCGCCTTGGTCATGGTGTAGACGTCGGCGAACCCGAGGCTGCGGGCACGTTCGCGGCCGGCGGCCACCAGCTGGTCCTGCACCCAGGTGGTCCGCAGGCGCTCGGTCTCGTGCCCGATCGCCTCGTCGCCGTGGGCGCCCACCTCGCGCCGGGCCGCCTGCCGCCAGCGGGCGAGCCGGGCCGGCTGGCGCGACACCACCTCGACACGCTCGGCGAGCTGGTCGGCGGCCGCCGCCTCGACCCGCCAGTCCACGTCAGCGCGCACCGGCGCCTCGGGGACCGGGCCGGGCCGCCGCGCCGCGACGTAGGCCGTGGAGACGTGTACGAGCTGCCGGCAGCCCGCCGCGCGGGCCGCGGCGTACAGGCGGTCGACCCCGGTGGTGTGGGTCCGGAACGCGTCCTCGATGCGGGTGTCGAAGGCGACCGTGCCGGCGACGTGCAGCAGCACGTCCAGCGGCGGCAGCTCGAACGTCGTGCCGGCGGGCGCGTCGAGGTCGAGGTCCACCACCTCGACGTGCTCGAGTGCTTCGGCGACGCGACCCTGCTCGCGCAGGCCCTGGAACGCGGAGGCCCGCTCGAGGAGCTGCTGCACGCGGTCGTGGGCGCTGGTGGAGCCGCGGGCGCGCACGAACAGCACCAGCCGGGTGTCGGGCAGGTCCTCCAGCGCACGTGCGAGCAGCGCCTGCCCGACGAATCCGGTCGTGCCGGTGATCCCCAGGCGGGTGCCCGCCAACAGGGACGCGATTCCGACTCCCACGGCTCCCCCCGGGCCAGTCGCTTGCGGCGCCCGACCCTAGTCACGGTCCGCACGTGCGGGCAGGGTCGCTGGGGTTGTGCGACCTGTCCGTTCGGGTGCGCTACAAGGCAGCCCCACCGAGTCGCGACCCGCCGCAGGGGGCACACGCACGTGGCTGAGCTGACCTACTTCTACGGCACCATGAACTGCGGCAAGTCGACGCTGGCCCTCCAGATCCACCACAACGCCGTGACCGCGGGCAAGCACTGCCTGTTGTTCACCAAGCACGATCGGGGCGGTGGCCGCATCACGTCGCGGATCGGTCTCTCACAGGACGCGGTGGTGGTGACCGACGGGCTCGACATCGCCGCGCACGTGCGCTCCGTGACCAGCGGCGGGGACCCGGTCGACGTCGTGATCTGCGACGAGACCCAGTTCTACACCCCCGAACAGATCGAACAGCTGGCCTGGCTCGTGGACGAGCTGGACGTCGAGGTACAGGCGTTCGGGCTGTTGACCGACTTCACCTCGCACCTGTTCGCCGGCTCGAAGCGCCTGCTCGAGCTGGCCGACCGGCGCCAGGAGCTGCAGGTCGAGGCTCGCTGCTGGTGCGGCGAGCGCGGCACCCTCAACGCCCGCACGGTCGACGGGGCGATCCAGCGGCAGGGCCAGCAGGTCGTCGTCGGGGACCTGCCCCAAGCCTCCCTGGAGACGGGAACGGTCCCCACGGTGGCCTACGAGGTGCTCTGCCGGCGCCACCACCGGCTGGGGATCACGCGCGCCGAGGCGGACCGCCAGCCCGGGCGATCGCGCGAACGGACGGTCGTACCGGTCGCCTGATCGGCCGCGAGGCGGTAGCGTGTTCGCCGTCAGAACCGGTTCGCGGGCAACCGCGGACTACCACCGGGCCGCACTGAAGCTGTGACGAATGGTTGCAGCACGGCCTTTGAGAACGGAACAACGCATGCCGCAGGGCACTGTCAAGTGGTTCAACGCCGACAAGGGCTACGGGTTCATCCAGCCCGACGACGGGGGCGAGGACCTCTTCGTCCACTTCTCGGCGATCAACTCGCAGGGCTACAAGTCCCTCGACGACGGCCAGAGGGTCAGCTTCGAGGTCACGCAGGGGCAGAAGGGCCCGCAGGCTTCGGACGTCACGCCTCAGTGAGGCGCTGAGCGTTTCGGTACCTCCACGGCGCCCCGGGCTTCACGGCCCGGGGCGTCGTCGCATGTGTGACCATCTCCGGTGGCCGGCTTCGGCGTGGTCGGCTCCGGGAGGTGATGGTGGATGTGGTGCAGACGCATCGCGGTGGGGTTGTCGGTGACGGTGCTGCTGGCCGGCTGTGGCGGCGGCGGTGGGACCGGAGAGGACGGCGCGGCCACCGGTGCCGGCCAGGAGGAGACCAGCGGCGGCGCGGCCGGGGACGCCACCGGCGGGGAGGCGGCCGGCGGTGAGACGGCTGGCGGGGATGCGGCCGGTGACGGCGACGTCGCGATCGTCGACAACGCCTTCGAGCCGGCCGACCTCGACGTCGCGGCAGGTACGGCGGTGACGTGGGAGAACACGGGTTCTCGCACGCACACGGTGACGTTCGAGGACGGTGAGGACTCCGGCGACCTCGCCGCGGGCGACACCTACGAACGCAGCTTCGACGCGGCCGGCGCGTTCCCCTACGCGTGCCGGATCCACCCATCCATGCAGGGCACCGTCACGGTCGGGTAGCAGCCGGGCCGGTGCCGCCCGCCGCGATGCGTGCATCCAGGCGCGCACCACCGGCGGGTCCGGATGCACGGATCCGCCGGCAACGGGCGCGCGGGAGGCGGTTCGTGCACCGACGCGCCGTTTGGTTCGTCCGGTTCGCCCGATAACACAGCGTGGTCACGCGGGCCGAATGGGCGATGTGCGTCGCGCGGTGCGCGGGCGCCACGGTCCTCCGGTGCCCTCAACGGGCTCACAACTAGCGTCGCCGTGCTGGGCCGGATCGGGAGACCGGCCTTGCGGAGAGCCGGCGCGGTGACCCGCCGTCGCCGGCGTGGCATGCAGGACCTGGACCAGGACCTGCACGGCGTTGGAGAGGCACATGGGAGCACGTGCACGCACGACGGGCCGGCGACGCCGCTGGTTCGGAACCTTCGCGGCGGCAGCGATGGTGATGAGCCTGCTGCCGGCCAGCGCGGTCGCGCAGGACGACCCGCGCATCGGGCTCGGAGGCGGTCAGTTCGACGCCGAGCAAGCGATCAGCAACCTCGAGATGGTGGCGAACTGGTCGAAGGCGGACGGCGGGCTGTTCAACCCGGACGCGCCGACCAGCAGCTCGTACTGGATCTCGGACATCGCGTTCCAGGACGACCTGCTGGCGCTGGGCAACTTCTACGGCTACCAGCTGTTCGACGTCTCGGACCCGGCGGACCCCCGGGTGATCGTCGACGTCGTCTGTCCCGGCGGGCAGGGCGACCCCTCGATCTACGGCAACCTGCTGTTCCGCTCGGTCGAGCAGGGCACCGGCCGCATCGACTGTGGCACGCAGGGCAACAGCGGTCCGACGGCCGCCGAGACGCGGTTCCGCGGCATCCAGATCTGGGACGTCAGCGACCCCGAGGACCCGAAGCAGGTCGGCGGTGTGCAACTGTGCCGCGGTTCGCACACCCACACCGTCGTCGAGGACCTGAACGACCCGGACCACGTCTACATCTACAACTCCGGGACGTCCGGCAGCGGCCAGAACAGCGGTGACAACACGCACTGCAACAGCGGTCCGGCGGACACCGAGCGGCCGTCGCGGTGGATGACCGAGGTGATCAAGGTGCCGCTGGCGAACCCAGCGGCTGCCGAGGTGGTCAACGAGGCGCGGCTGTTCACCGACCCGAACTCGGGTGCGGTCAACGGGCTCGGCAATGTCAACCACTGCCACGACATCACCGCCTATCCGGAGATCGGTCTGGCGGCGGGTGCGTGCCAGGGCCGTGGCCTGCTGATCGACATCACCGACCCCGCCAACCCGACGCGAGTGGACGCGGTGGCGGATTCGAACTTCTCGTACTGGCACTCGGCGACCTGGAACAACGACGGCACGAAGGTCGTGTTCACGGACGAGTGGGGTGGCGGGACCGGTGCGCGCTGCCGCGCCAGCGACCCGATGATCTGGGGCGCCAACGGCATCTACGACGTGGTCCAGACCGAGGACGGTCCGCGTCTGGAGTTCCGTAGCTACTACAAGCTGCCGGTGCCCCAGACCTCGCAGGAGAACTGCGTGTCGCACAACGGCTCGCTGATCCCGGTGCCCGGCCGCGACATCATGGTGCAGGCCTGGTACCAGGGCGGGACGTCGATCTTCGACTTCACCGACTCGGCGAACCCGGTCGAGATCGCCTACTTCGACCGGGGGCCGGTGGCGGCCAACCTCGTCACCGGCGGGCACTGGTCGTCGTACTGGTACAACGGCCTGATCTACGGCTCGGAGATCGCCCGCGGCCTCGACGTGTTCCGCCTGGTGCCCTCCGAGCACCTGTCGGCCAACGAGATCGCGGTCGCGGAGTCGGTCACCTTCCCGGAGACCAACGTCCAGGCCCAGGTCGCCTATGCGTTCGAGCCGAGCTTCACGCTCAGCCGGGCGTACCGCGACCAGGCCGAGCGGGCCGGGATGGACGCGGACCTGCTGGCGAACGTCGACAAGTTCCTCGACCGGGCGGAGCGGTTCCAGTCCGGGCCCCAGGCCAGGGCGGCGATCGCCAACCTGCGCGCGTTGGCCAACCAGCTCGACGACGCTGGCGGGTACGACGACCTGTCCGCGTCGCTGCGTGACCTCGCCGATGCGATGAGCTGAGCAACTGCGACACACCGCGTGGGGGCGTCCGCACCGGGCGCCCCCACGTCGTGTGCCGGGCCGGCCGCGGTGCCCGACGATGGGCCCAACCGCAGCTCAGGCCAACGCGGAGTCGGATACCAGCTCGGCTTCCTCGTAGGGCAGGACGTCGACGAAGCCGAGACCCGCGTACAGGCGGTGCGCCGCCGTGTTGTCGGCCGCGACGTTGAGTCCGACGGTGTCGACCTGGGCGAGCAGGCGCCGGCACAACGTCGCGGTCACCCGGCGTCCGAGCCCGCGGCCACGGTGGCCGGCGGCCGTCAACACGTTGCCCAGGGCGGCGACGCCGTTGACCCGGTCGACGACGTGCACGCCGGCCGAGGCGACGATCCGGTCGCCGTCGCGCAGGCCGACGTAGCAGCCGGTGTCCACCAGCGCGTCGTGGAAGAACGTGCCGGGCGTCGCGTCGGTGGCGTACAGGGTGCGCAGCGCCGGCAGGTCGTCGCGGCCGAGCACGTCCACCTCGACGTCGGCCGCCGGGAGCCGGTCGAGGTGGCGGAGGGCCATCTTGACGTAGTCGGTGGACCAGCGCGGCCGTCGGACGCCGCGCAGACGCGCGGTCAGCCCACGCGGGCCCGTGACGACGTAGTGGTCGGCCAGCACGCCCGCCGCCTGCAGCTCGGCGAGCAGATCCAGCGTCGCGGCCGGGTCGCGGGCGGCGACGGCGTAGACGACCGGAACGTGCGAGCCCGGCAGGTCGATGCGACCGGCCACGGCGTCGCCCGCCACCCACCAGCGCGAGACGTCCCACAGTTGCTGGACGTCGGCGATGCCGTAGGGGTGGACGTCGCGGTCACGCGCGAAGACGTCCAGGACGAGCCGGGGATCCTCCACGGGCGCGAGCGGGCGGTCACGCGCCGGTCGGCGACCGGCACGCGACGGCGGAGGCTCGGGAGGAGAGGTCGTCACGGCGGTCGTGGGGTCGCGGCGGCCGGCAGCGTAGACCGGGTCGGCCCCGCGGGGATCCACGCACCAAGGGGGAAGGGGCGCAGAGAGGAGCGGGGGCCGCCGAGTGGCGGCCCCGCAGCCGTCGCCGGTCGGTGCTGCTAGTGGGCCATCTGCGCGAGCGCCTCGTCGTCGAGGTTGGCGATGGAACGCGTGTCCTGGAAGGCTCGGATGCCGTGGATGCCCTGCTCCCGGCCGAACCCGGACTGCTTCATCCCGCCGAACGGTGCCCGCAGGTCGAGGCGCGTGGCACCGTGGTCGTTCACCCACACGTAGCCGCAGACGAGCTGCTTGGCGATGCGCGAGGCCGTCTCCGGGTCGGCGGTCCACACCGAGCCGCACAGGCCACCCCACGTGTCGTTGGCCTCGGCGATCGCCTCGTCCTCGGTGTCGAACGGCATGATCGGGACCACCGGGCCGAACTGCTCCTCGGTGACCACCTTCAGCTTCGGGTCGGGGTCGACGACGATGGCGGGCCGGAGGAAGTTGCCGCCCTCGAGTTCCCCGCCGGGCAGCTCGCCGAACTCCAGCACCTGCGCCCCGGAGTCCTTGGCCTCCTGGATCAGCTCGGTGACGAACTCCTTCTGGGCGCGCTGGTGCAGGGGCCCCATGGTCGTGCCCTCGTCCAGACCGTAACCGAGCACGGTCTGCTCGAGCCGCTGCGACAGACCGTCCACCAGCTCCTCCAGACGGGAGCGGTGCACGTAGACCCGCTTGGCGTTCATGCAGATCTGGCCGGTGGTGTCGTAGATGGCGGCGAACAGCCGGTCGAGGTGGGTGTCGTCGAGAACGGCGTCCTCGCAGAAGATGGCGGCATCGTTGCCGCCGAGCTCCAGCGTCACGCGGGTCATGGTGCGCGACGCCATCTCCATCATCTTCTTGCCGCCGTTGACCGAGCCGGTGAAGCACACCTTGGCAACGTCGACGTTCTGGATGAGTCCGGCCATCTGCTCGTCGCGACCGGTGACCACGTTCAGCACGCCCGGCGGCAGCTTCTCCGCCACGCGCTGCACCAACCGTGACATCGCCAGCGGTGTCGACGGCGGCGGCTTGACGATGGCGGTGTTGCCGGCCAGCAGGGCGTGCGGCAGCGCGGCGCCGAGAATCGCGATCGGCCAGTTGAAGGGCACGATCACCGTGACGACACCCAGCGGCTGGTAGCCGATCTCGGTCGTCACCGGCAGACCGGGGGCGGGCTCGAGCACCGTGGTGGCCTCGACCTCGTCGGCGTGCTGGAGCGCCAGCTGCCACCGCAGTTCGAACACCAGCGCGTCGATCCACGCCTCCATGCGGATCTTGCCGTTCTCCTGGGACAGGATCGCCGCGTCCTCGTCACGGTCGTCGGCGATGCCGGCGATCGCCTCGCTCATCACCTGGGCGCGTTCCTGGGCCGACAGCGACGACCAGTCGTCGTACGCCGCCTTGGCGGCCGCGACTGCCTCGGCGACGTCGGCTTCGGACGCGGCGGCCGCCGTGCCGACGACGCGGTCGGGCTTGGCCGGGTCCATGACCTCCAGCACGTCCGAGGTCTCGCGGACCTGGCCGCCGATGTACAGGCCGGTCTTCACCGGCGCGTGCGAACTCTGATCGGACATCCCGTAGCTCCTTTGGGCGTGTTCCATCTTCCCGCAGGCTCCCGCCGGCGTTCCGGCTGGTGGTCGTCCGTCCGACACCGACCGCGTTGGTCGGCCCGCCTTCCACTCGAGGTAGCCACGTCCTCTCGAAGACCGTGTCGAGGTTCCACGTCCGCCCGTGGCAGTCGGTCGGCCCGGGACCGTCGGCACGTGCCGGCCCGCCGGTGGGTCCCTAGGCTCGGCGATGGTCGGTGGCCGAGGGCGCCGCCACGGACGGGGGAATGCCATGAAGGCCGTTCGGCTCCACGAGTACGAGCAGCAGCCGACCCTCGAGGACGTGCCGGAGCCGAAGGCCACCAGGCCCTTCGACGTCGTGGTGCGTATCGGCGGGGCAGGGCTGTGCCGCACCGACCTGCACATCATCGAGGGCCAGTGGGCGGCCAAGAGCAACGTGTCGCTGCCCTACACCCTCGGGCACGAGAACGCCGGCTGGATCCACGAGGTCGGCGCCGCCGTCGAGCACCTGCAGCCGGGTGACGCCGTGATCCTCCACCCGCTGGTGACCTGCGGCTTCTGCCGCGCCTGTCGGGCCGGCGACGACGTCCACTGCCAGCACAGCGACTTCCCGGGCATCGACGTCGACGGCGGCATGGCCGAGTTCCTCGTCACCTCGGCCCGGTCGGTTGTCAAGCTCGCGCCGGGCGTGGAACCGGCCGACGTGGCGGCGCTCGCCGACGCCGGGCTCACGGCCTACCACGCGGTCAAGAAGGCGACCCCACTGCTGTTCGCCGGCAGCACCTGCGTGGTCGTCGGCGCCGGTGGGCTGGGCCACATCGGCGTGCAGTGCCTGCGGGCGATGTCGGCCACCCGGATCGTCGTGCTGGACGCCAACGAGCAGGCGCTGGCCATGACGCCCGACTGGGGCGCCGACGAGACCGTGCTCGTCGACGGCGACCACGTCGAGAAGGTCCTGGAGATGACCGACGGCGCCGGCGCCGAGGTGGTGCTGGACTTCGTCGGCGAGCAGGGGGCGCAGCAGGACGCCTGGGAGATGACCCGGCGGGCCGGCAGCGATTTCGTGATCGGTTACGGGGGCACGATCGAGGTCCCCGCCATCGACGTCATCTCGACCGAGAGAAACGTCGTGGGCAACCTCGTCGGTTCCTACAACGACCTCGTCGAACTCATGGCGCTGAACGCGGACGGCAAGGTGACCCTGCACACGAGCACCTACCCGCTGGATGCCGTGGCGGACGCGATCGCCGACCTGGATGCCGGACGCCTGCGCGGCCGCGGCATCCTGGTCCCATGACCCCTCCTGCCGCCGCCTCGTCGACGCTGGAGGCTCCGAGGCTGGCCGGGCTCGGACTCACGCTCCGGCCGGCCCACGAGGCGGATCCGGCCCGCGTGCTGGCCTTCGAACGCGACAACCGGACGCACTTCCGGACGTGGGTGCCCGATCGTGGCGACGCCTACTTCCACCTCGACGCGGTGGCGGCGTCCCTGGTGAACGCCTGCGGCTGGTGGGATGCGGGCACCGATCGGCTGCTGCTCGTGTACGCCGGAGCCGAGGTCGTGGGGCGGGTCAACCTCGTCGACATCGCCGAGGGACGGGCGGAGCTCGGCTACCGCGTGGGTCACGACCACCAGGGACGCGGGATCGCGACGGCGGCCGTCACGGACGTGCTGTCGCTCGCGCCGGACTGGAGGATCGTCGAGGTGCGGGCGCACGCACGGGTGGACAACCCCGGGACGGCGCGGGTCCTGGAGCGCTGCGGATTCACCCACGTCGTCCGACGGCGTGACGCCCTGGAGTTCGACGGGCTCACCGTTGACGCGGACGCGTGGATGCGCGCAGCGATCTCCCGGACGTCGCCTGGAACCTGATGGCCAGCTGAGACAGCCTTTTGGGAATGAGAACAGTTCCTATTAGGATCCGCCGCTCGATCACGAGCGGAGGAACGCGGGATGGGCTGGCGAGAGGCGACTGCCGGTGTGTTGGGAACCGCGCTGCTGTTCGGGTGCAGCGGCGGCGGCGAGGTCACGCCCTCGGACGCGACGGCCGAGTCGACAGCATTGCAAGGCGGCACACCGGACGGCCCGCTGCGTGTCGTCGGGCCCTTCGAACTGCACAGCATCGACCCGTCGACCGCCGGGGGGTTCTTCACCCGCCTGGAAGTGGCCGAGACGTTGGTCGAGGCGGACACCCAGGGGGAACTACAGCCGGGCCTGGCCACCGAGTGGGAGGTCGAGAGCGACGGCCTCTCGTGGCGCTTCGCGCTCCGGGAGGACGCGGTCTTCCACGACGGCACGGCCGTGGAGGCGCCGGCCGTCGCAGCGGCGCTCGACCACGTGCGCGCGAAGCCGGACAGCCCGCTGTCGGCCGTGCCGGTCGACGCGGTGACCGCCGACGACGATGCCGTCGTGGTCACGCTGACAGAGCCGTTCGCGCCGCTGCCCGCCGTGCTGGCCCACACGAGCACGCAGATCCTCGCTCCTGCGTCCTACGACAGCGGCGGCGAGGTGACCTCGATCATCGGCACCGGACCCTACGAGGTCGCGACCATCCGGCAGCCCGATCGCATCGAGGTGGTGGCCTCCGACATCTGGACCGGGACGCCGCCCGCGATCGAGGAGATCCACTACGAGGCGGTCGGCCGCGCGGAGAGGCGCGCGCTGATGGCCGAGAGTGGTCAGGCACACGTCACGTTCGGCATGGACCCGGTCAGTCGCCAGCGCATCGGCGAGGACGCGGACGTGGAGCTGGTCTCCGTCACACTGCCACGGACCATCCAGTTCAAGCTGGACGCCGCGCACCCCTTCCTCGACGACGTCGAGGTACGGCAGGCGCTCAGCCTCGCCCTGGACCGGACGGGCATGGCGACGGCCCTGCTGCGCGACCCGGAGATGGCGGCGACCCAGCTGTTCCCACCGACGCTGGAGGAGTGGCACCAGGACGGCCTGGCCGCGTTCGAGCACGACCCCTCCCGGGCGCGACAGCTGCTCGCCGAACTCGGATGGCAGCCCGGGCCGGACGGCACGCTGGTTCGCGACGGTGAACGCTTCGAGCTGACGCTGCGCACGTTCACCGATCGGCCGGAGCTGCCGCCGCTCGCCACAGCCATCCAGGCCGCGCTCGCGGAGATCGGGATCGACCTCGAGGTGAGCATCGGCAACTCGAGCGACATCCCGGCCGGCCATCAGGACGGCTCGCTGGAGCTGGGGCTCTACGCCCGCAATTTCGCGCTGGTGCCCGACCCGCTCGTGACCCTGATCGACGACTTCGGTCCCGAAGGTGCCGACTGGGGCGCGATGAACTGGAGTGATGAGCAGCTGACCGAGACGCTGACGGCCATGGCGGCCGACGCCGACGTCGCCTCGCAGCCCCAGCGGCGCGGTGAGGTTGCGCAGATCCTTCACGACGAACTCCCGGTCGTCCCGGTCGCCTGGTACCGGCAGAGCGCGGTCGTCGACCAGCGGCTCGACGGGTTCGAACTCGACCCGTTGGAGCGCAACTGGTTGTTGTCGCAGCTGCGCTGGCGCGACTGACGTGGCTGGCCATCCGACCCTGCTGGCCGCACTGCGGATCGTGCGACGGCGGCTGGTGCAGGCCGTTTCGGTGGTCGCGTTCGTCGCCACGCTGAGCTTCGTGATCGTGCAGACCCTGCCCGGTGACATCGCGTTCCGGATCGCGGCCGGCCGCTACGGCTACGACCAGGTGACGGCCGCCACCGCGGACGCCCTGCGGGCCGAGCTCGGCCTCGACCAGCCCGTCTGGCGTCAGCTGCTGCAATGGTGGGGCGACGTGCTGCGGCTGGACCTGGGCTCGTCGCTGGTGACCGCCCGCCCCGTCACCGACGAGCTGTCGCTGTATCTCGGCGCGACCCTGCAGTTGACGGCCGTGGCGCTCGCGCTCGCGTTCGTCGTCGGCGCCGGGCTGGGGGCGGCCGCGCAACTGCGGTCCGGCGGTCTGCTGGATCGAGCGACCACGCTGTGGATCGCGCTCAGCCGGGCCATGCCGCCGTTCCTGCTCGGTCTGCTGCTCATCATCGTCTTCTCCGTGCAGCTCGGCTGGCTGCCCGCGACCGGCCACGGCCAGGTGCGAAACGTCGTATTGCCCGCCGCCACCCTGGCGGTCGGCCTGTCCGGCTTGTTCGCGCGGGTCACACGCGACACCGTGGCGCAACTGCAGGACGCAGCCTTCGTCGCCTTCGCCCGCACCAAGGGGCTGTCCGACGGCACGGTCCTGTCCCGCCATGTCGCGCGAAACGCCGGCGTCACGCTGGTCGCCTACCTCGGCGCGCAGGCGCTCGTCCTGATCGAGGGTGTGCTGGTGGTGGAGTTGGTGTTCGCCTGGCCCGGTCTCGGGCACGCGCTGGTCCACGCCGTGTTCTGGCGGGACATCCCCATGATCCAGGGCACCACGATGGCGCTCGGGCTGGTCGTGGTCGCGATCAATCTCGTCGTCGACCTCGCGGCGCTCGCCCTGGACCCGCGCCCCCGCACCCGCGAGGTGGTGGCGTGATGGCGCGCCTGCTTCGCGCACGGGTTGCCGACGGCGAGGCCGTCGTGCCGGGCCTGGACGCGCCGCGTACCCGGTGGGCACTCGCCTTGCTCGGCCTGCTGGCCCTGTTCGCGTTGCTCGGGCCGGTCGTGTGGGGCGACCCCATCGGCCAGGACCTGTCCAGGTTCCTGCAGGCGCCGAGCCTCGCCGAGCCGCTCGGGCACGACCACCTCGGCCGCAGCGTGACCGCCCGCCTCGCCGCCGCCACCAGGTTGTCGGTCGTCCTGGCGCTGGCGTGCGTGACGACGGCACTGGTGGTGGGCGGGCTGACCGGGGTGCTGGCCGCCTGGCGCGGTGGCTGGGTCGACGGGGTGCTGCACGGGCTCTCCGAGGCCATGGTCGCCCTTCCGGCCCTGCTGCTCGTCCTCGTCTTCGCCGCCATGGCCGACGGCGGCCTGTGGACCCTCTACCTCGGGCTGGCGCTGGCCCAGTGGGTCGAGTACTTCCGGGTGGTTCGTGCGCGCGCGGGGCTCGTCCTGGCCGGGCCGGCCGTGGAGGCCGCGGACCTGCTGCGTCTCGGGGCCGGCCACGTCCTGGCGCGCCACCTGTGGCCGGACCTGCGGCCCGTGCTGGTCACCATGGCCACCTTCGGGCTCGGAACCTCGATCCTGGCGCTGTCGACCCTGGGATTCGTCGGCGTCGGCGTCCGCCCGCCGACCCCGGAGCTCGGGCTGATGATCACCGAGGCGTTCCCGCTCTACGACGAGGCGCCGTGGTTGTCCGCGGCGCCGGTCGCCGTCCTCGCCCTGCTCGTGCTCGGTCTGCTCGGCCTGCGACCCACCGGAGCCCGTCGATGACCGGAGCCCCTCGATGACCCTGCACGTGCACCAACTGCGGGTGGACCACGGCCGTCACCGACTGGTCGACGTCGCCGACGTGCGGCTCCACGCCGGTCGCGCCGTCACGATCGTCGGCGAGAGCGGGTCGGGCAAGTCGCTGCTGGCTCACGCGCTCATGGGCACGTTGCCGCCCGAGCTGCGCCCGTCTGGGACGCTGCAGATCGAGGGTGTTCGTCATGACGCCGACGACGGACGTGGCCGTCGGCGGCTGTGGGGGCGCACGCTCGCGTTGCTGCCGCAGGAGCCGATGCTGGCGCTGGACCCCACCATGCGCGTGGGCCGGCAGGTCGCCGAGGGCGTGCCCGGGTTCCGGCGTGACCGTGGCGGTGCACGTGCACGTGCCGCGACGGCGCTGGCCGGCGTGGGACTGCCCGCGGTCGGTGACACGTATCCGCATCGGCTCTCGGGCGGCATGGCGCAGCGCGTCGCCTACGCCGCCGCGACGGTCGGTGGCGCGCCGGTGCTCCTGGCGGACGAACCGTCCAAGGGGCTCGACGAGCGCGCGCGCGTCAACCTGGCGGCGCTCCTGCGTGGGCACGTCACACGTGGTGGGATGCTGCTGACGATCACCCACGACCTCGACCTCGCGCGGGCCCTGGGCGGCGAGGTGCTCGTGATGCGTCGGGCCGAGATCGTCGAGCGGGGGCCGGTCGAGGAGGTGCTGTCCGCTCCGGACCATGCCTACACACGCGCGCTGCTGGCAGCGGAGCCGCGCCACTGGGACGAGCCGTGGATGCGTGCCGGCTCGTCGGCCCCGCGAGAGGGTGAGGCGCTGGTCGTGGCCGAGGGGATCACCAAGGCCTACGGCACGCGGACGCTCTTCGAGGATCTCGCGGTGACCCTGCAGGCCGGGCAGCGGGTGGCGATCGCCGGCCCGAGCGGCGTCGGCAAGACCACCCTCGGCAACGTGCTGCTGCGCCTGCTGCCGGCCGACGACGGCGCGGTCCGCCACACCGAGCACCTGCCGACCGGGGCCGTGCAGAAGCTGTACCAGGACCCGGCGCTCGCCTTTCCCGCCCGCGTCCCGCTCGCCGTCTCCCTCGGCGACGTCCTGCGCCGCCACCGCCTCCGACCGGCACGGCTGAGCGAGCTGGTTCAGGAGCTGGGCCTGGACGAAGGACTGCTCGCGCGCCGTCCTGGGCAGGTCTCGGGCGGTGAACTGCAGCGGCTGGCCATCATCCGGGCCATGCTCGTCGACCCGCGCCTGCTGTTCGCGGACGAGCCGACGTCGCGCCTCGACCTGGTCAGCCAGCAGCAGACGGTCCGGGCGCTGATGTCGCAGATCGACGGGTCCGGTTGCGCACTGCTGCTGGTCACCCACGACGCATCGCTGGCGACAGCCGTGGCCGACCGCCAGGTCCACCTCGGCCAGCCGACGCAGCTGTCAGCCATCGCCGAGCCCTGAGCGGCCCCAGGGCCAGGTCGGGGTCTCGCCGACGACGCTCGCAAGAACCTCCGCGGCGGCCGCCGGCCGCAGCGTCTCCGCCGGCCGCCGGTCGTCGACGGCGCGGGGGGCCCGCGGTCAGCGTGCCCGTCTCGTCGAGGGCGACGGTGTCCACGCCGGCCAGTGCCTCGACCGCGACGGCACCGCGCAGCAGGAGGCCGTGACGCCCCGCTGTGGCGATGGAGGCCACGAGGGGCGGCATGGTGGCCAGCACCACAGCGCACGGCGAGAGAGCTGCGGAGCGACGCCGGACGCTATCCGAGGAGCATGCCGGGAGCCTGCCCGGAAACCGATGTCACGATGTCGCTCGGAAGCCGCGCGCGACGCGAAGTGGAGGACGGCGACGAGATAGGTCGCGGGCAGCGGCGTCCCGGACGCGTCCATCGTTGCGGCGCGTGCCCAGTCCTCCACGACGTCGAGGCGGACACGTGGCCAGCGGTCACCGAACGCGCGCGCGAGGCGTTGGACGGGGCCCGATGTCGCCTCGAAGAACGTGAAGGCGGCCGGCGGAGGGGAAGGCCAGCGGCAGCTGCTGCTCGTGAACCTCGACGCGCCGGACCGGGAGGCCCTAGGCGAGTGCGGTGAGCTGGCCCCGGTCGGCGAACGGACTGGGATCGCGCAGGGGTGCGACGTCGGCGTCGTGCGCATTCACCACCTGCATCATGCGGAAGAAGATCGACCGCTCGCTCCACGCGGTCGTGGCCACGCGACCGCCGGGTCGGCACACCCGCACGAGTTCGGCGAGAGCACGGGCCGGGTCGTCGGCGAGGAATGCCGCGAAGACGGACAGCACGTCGTCGAAGGACGCATCCGGCCATGGGATGGCGAGGAGATCGGCCTCGCGGAACTCGACGCGGACGCCGGCGTCCTTCGCGCGCTGCCGCGCCTGCGCGAGCAGGGCCGGCGTCAGGTCGAAGGCGCTGACCTGCGCGCCCGCTCGCGCGGCGGCGAGCGCGGCGTTCCCGGTGCCCGTCCCGGCGTCCAGCACCCGTCGGCCGGCGAGCCGCATCGTCGACGACCGCTGCGCGGCCGGCGCGAACCGCTCGCCGATGCTCGCGTAGTCGCCCTCGGTCCACAGTTGCCGCAGCGCCTCGGTCCGTTCGTCGGGTGACATGCGTATCGCTCCTGAGCCGATGGTGACGTCGACGAGGGCGGGCCGGCCTTCGAGCGGCATCCACGGCCGCCGAGGCGTGCCAGACCCCGGCGGTCAGCCGTCCGCGGTCGGGGGTCGGTGGCTCTCAGGCATGCACGGCATGATCGTGGACGTCCCCGGAGTGATCATGCACGTAGCCGTCGGACGCGACGTTCCACGCGGGCAGCGGGTCGGGAAGCTGCCGCCAGGCGTCGGGCCCGGCGGCGAACTCCCGGTCGTCCAGCAGCGCGGGGTCCAGGGCGGCGTGGACCGCGTGCGGGTCGAGATCCTGCCCGATGAAGACGAGTTCCTGGCGGCGGTCACCTACCGTCTCGTCCCAGATCCTGGCCAGGGATCGTTCCTCGTCCGCGTCGAGGTCCCACTCGTCACGCGGGGTGTCGGCCAGCCACCAGCCGGCCGGCTCCAGCCGCAACCACGGTCCGGCCTGCGACCACGTGCCGCAGACGTCCGGGCGGCTGGCCAGCCACACGGCACCCTTGGAGCGCAGGACACCGTCGAGTCCGTCCGTCGCAGCCGCCAGGCGCTGCGGATGGAACGGGCGCCGGGCCCGGTAGACGAAGCTCGAGATGCCGTACTCCTCGGTTTCGGGCACGTGGTCGAAGCCCTCGAGCTCACGCAACCAGCCGGGCAGCAGCGCCGCCGCCTCGATGTCGAAGCGGCCGGTGCCGACCACCTCGTGGGGATCGACCCGGCCGTGGACGGCCCGCAGCTGCCGTGCCTGCGGGTTCAGGACGCGCAGGGCCGCCTCCACCTGGCGGGTGCGGTCCTCGCCGGCCAGGTCGGTCTTGTTGACGACCAGCACGTCGGCGAATTCGACCTGGTCGATGAGCAGGTTGGACAGCGCACGGTCGTCCCCCGGTGCGGCCGCCAGCTCGCGGTCGCCGAGCAGGTCCTCCTGGCCGACCTCATCGAGGAAGGTCGAGGCGTCGACGACGGAGACCATGGTGTCCAGTTCGGCCAGGTGCGCGAGGCTGGTCCCGTCGACGTCCTCGAACGCGAAGGTGACGGCGACCGGCAGAGGCTCGGAGATGCCCGTCGACTCGATCAGCAGATAGTCGAAGCGTCCCTCGCGGGCGAGCTCGGCGACCTCGACGAGCAGGTCCTCGCGCAGGGTGCAGCAGATGCAGCCGTTCGACATCTCGACGAGCTGCTCGTCGACCCGGTCCAACTGGACCTCGCCGCGGACCAGCTCGACGTCGATGTTGAGCTCGCTCATGTCGTTGACGATCACGGCGACCTTCATGCCCGCCCGGTTGTGCAACAGGTGGGTCAGCAGCGAGGTCTTGCCCGCGCCCAGGAACCCGGACAGCACGGTCACCGGCAGGCGGCCGGGTGGTGTGCTGCCGGGAGGCAGCTCAGCCACGGTCGTAGCGGCGGTTGAAGCGTTCGACCCGTCCTGCGGTGTCCACGATCAGCTGCTTGCCGGTGTAGAAGGGGTGGCTGGCCGAGGAGATCTCGACGTCGACCACCGGGTAGGTGTTGCCGTCCTCCCACTCGATCGTCTGGTCGCTGGTCATCGTCGAACGGGTCAGGAAGGCGAAGTCGGCGCCGCGGTCGCGGAACACGACCGGCTCATAGCGGGGGTGGATGTCTCGCTTCATGAAGGTTCCTCCGAGACGGTGCGTAGCAGCTCGGTCTCGTCACCGAGCCAGGGGGACAGCGGGTCGGACCAGGTCCGCCACACGTCCGGTCCGTCGGCAAGCTCGGCGTCGGTCAACAGGCAGGCGTCGAGCAGCGGGACGACTTCGTCGAGGTCGCGGTCGAGCGTGGTGAGCACGAGATCCTGCGCGCGGTCGCCGTAGTAGGGGTCCCAGCGCCGGTCGGCCACCTCGCGCCGCGCCGGGTGGGCGGGGCCGTGGTCGTCGACGGCGTCCAGCCAGGCGTCGACGGCGCCGAGCTCGTAGCTGCCGCCGCAGGCGTCGAGCTCCAGCACGGTGCCGGGCCTCGTCGCGACCCACAGCCACCCGCACGCCCGGGCCAGGCCGTCCAGGTCGTCGCTCTCGAGCAGGGCGAGCAGCCGCTGTGGGTGCAGTGGTCGACGACGGTGCCAGCAGCGCTGTTCGACCCCGTCGCGACGTACGGATCCGCGGCAGCCGGGCACGCCCGCCTGCAACCGGGCCAGGAAGGTGGCGTGGTCGTGCCGGGCTACGCCTGGCCAGATGGGATCGTCGACCGCGCGCTGCGGCACCCCACCCGAGAGGGCGTCGACCAGCGCGAGGGCCCGGTCGTCGGCACCGTCGTGGAGCACCACGTCGGCGTGCGCGAGGTGGCGAGCGGCGACCTCGGCGACGGTGCGTGGGTCGTCGCCGAGGTCCTCGATGCTCGACAACAGCTCCGGCGCGTGCAGGCGAGCCTCCAACAGCCGGACGTCCAGGGCCGCCGCGATCGCCGAGACGTGAGCGGCGCCCGCGTCGACGAGCGCGGTGGCCACGTTGGCCGGTTCCACCGGCGGAGGCAGGGCCAGCAGGACCCGCCGTCCCGCGAGACCGCGCAGCGCCTCCTCGGCGTCGTCACGCAGCAGACACGACAGGCAGCAGCGCTCGTCGACCGACCGACTGATCTCCTCGGCGCCCGACCGGTGCTCGCTCCGTCGACGCATGCGTCCGTCGAGGTGAAGGGTCGTCAGCTCGTGGCGCACGACGACCAGCGTGTCGTCGCCGGCGTGGGCGGCGGCGATGGCGCGCTCCCGCAGCAGCGGATCGAGCGAGGCGAGCAGGGTGACGGTTGGAAGCAGCATGCGGCCAACGGTAACCTTTCTGGGAATCATTCTCAAATCAGGAGGCCGTATGTCCCGACGTTGCATGCTCACCGGCGCCCAACCGCGATTCGGCAAGCAGGTCTCTCACTCCCACCGTCGTTCCGCCCGCAGATTCGACCCGAACATCCAGTCCAAGCGGTACTGGCTCGCCTCCGAGGGGCGCTACGTCAAGCTGCAGCTGTCGACGAAGGCGATAAAGACGATCGACCGCATCGGTGTGGAGGCGGCGGTGGCGCGCATCCGGGCCCGCGGGGAGGACGTCTGATGGCGAAGCGAGACGTCAAGCGCCCGGTCATCACCCTGCGCTCGACCGAGGGCACGGGCAGCACCTACACGACCACGAAGAATCGGCAGAACCAGCGCGAACGGCTGGAACTGTGGAAGTACGACCCGAAGCTGCGGCGCAAGGCCCTGTTCCGCGAAACCCGTTGAGGCGAGTGCGGGCATCGGCCGGCCCAGCCGCAGGGGTCGATCCAGCCCGCAGCGATCGCTGGGCTGTTCAGCCCGCCGTGAGCTCGGCGAGGGTGTCGGCCGTGCGGGTGGCGCTGTCGTCGCTCCAGCGCAGCGCGAAGGTCCGGTTCGCGACGTCGACGGTGAGTTCGGCGAGGTCGTCGCCGTGACGCCACCGCATGGCCAGTTCCGCGCCGCCACCGTCGAGCAGCTCCCACGTGCCGCCGAACGCGGGGTGGGAGTTGCGCAGACGGATGGCCTGGCACAGTGCGGCCACGACGGGCCGCTGCAGGTCCCGCTCGACCTCGTCGCGGGTGTAGTGGTGGCGGTTGATGTCCCGGCCGACCCCGGTGCGGTGCAGCAGGTCGAGGTCGTTGTGCCCGGCCAGGAGGCCGACGTAGTAGACCTGCGGCACGCCGGGCAGGAAGAACTGCACCAGCCGGGCCACGAGGTAGGCGTCGTCGTCGCGGCCGAGCGCGTCGTAGAACGTGCAGTTCACCTGGTAGAGGTCGACGTTGGAGGCCGCCGCGCCGGTCGCCTGCCGGCTGGCACCGCCGCTGTGGTCGTGGATGCCCTCGACCAGTTCGTCGAGCTCGGCCGGGGTGAGTAGCCCTGCCCGGGTCGGGTCCTGCTGGTCCGGGCCGACGTCGATGACGCCGATGCCGTCGTGGGTGTCCAACACCGTGACGGCGTTGCGGGGCCGCTCGCGGCACCAGCGGCGCAGTCGGTCGGCGTCGCCGGTGTAGAGCGCGTGCAGCACCAGGGGCGGCAGCGCGAAGTCGTAGACCCAGTCGACGTGCTGGGCGATCTGCACCTGTGTGCGCCAGTACGAGTGGATCTCGACCAACACCTCGAGGCCCCGCTGGCGGGCACGGGCGGCCAGGTCGTCGATGAACGCGAACGTCTCCGGCGTCATGAACGAGGAGGTTCCCGGGGTCTTGACCGCGTAGCCGACCGCGTCCAGTCGCAGCATCGTGATGCCGTGGGCCGCGAACCGGTCGAGGATCTCGTCGTGGTAGGCCCGCGTGGTCGGCGCCGAGACGTCCACGTCCATCTGCGCGGACGTGAACGTGGTCCAGAACAGGCGCTTGGTGCGGTCGGCCAGCGTGACGGTCGTGAACGGCAACCCCGGGCGGGGGCGGTAGAGCCGGAGCAGCTCGGCCTCGGTGACCCCGTCGGGGAAGACGCGGTCCATCGTCAGGAACATCGACGCGTGCGGCGAGGCGGCGCCGTTGGCCAGCACGTCACGGAACTGCGGCGAGTCCGAGGACACGTGGTTGACGATCAGGTCGGCCATGATCGGCGCGAGCGTGCCGACCGCCTCCACGTCTGCCCAGCTCCCGAGCCGCGGGTCCACCTCGCGGTGGTCGACCGGGTCGAAGCCCGCGTCGGCGCCGTCGATCGGGTCGTAGAACGGCAGCAGGTGCACGCCGCCGAACAGGCCCTTCAGGGGACCGCTCAGCAGGTCGCGGAGGCCGGCGAGGTCGCCCGCCAGCCGGTCCACGTAGGTGATCAGTTGCACGTCGCGGCGCACGTGACCTCGATTGCCTCGGCGGAGGGCGCCAGGGGTGGCAGGGGACAGGGGTGACAGCCTAGAGAGCGCCGGCAGTAGGCTCGGGGCCACGGAAGGTCCGATGTGAGCGCGCTGTTCGAGGAGCTGGCGTCGAACGAGACGCCGATCGGCACGATCGCGCTGCGGCGCCGTCGCGAGCTCACCCTCGACGTGGACGTCTACGAGGTCAAGCTCGACCACGAGTACCTCATGTCGAGCCTCTTCACCGTCGCCGAGGTCGAGCTCGCCCGCCTCGGGCTGGCCGCCACGGCCGGGGACGACCTCGAGGTTGCGGTCGGTGGCCTGGGGCTCGGCTACACCGCCCGGGCCGCGCTCGACGATGCGCGGGTGCGGTCGCTGGTGGTCGTCGAGGCCCTGCCCGAGGTCATCGACTGGCACGAACGGCAGCTGCTGCCCGACGTCGCGGGTCTGGCCACCGACCCGCGCGTGCGGCTGGTCCACGGGGACTTCTTCGCGCTGGCTGCCGACGCGGGCGGTCTCGACCCGGCCGTGCCCGGTCGCCGGTTCCACGCGATCCTGCTCGACATCGACCACTCACCGCGGCACGTGCTGCACCCCAGCCACGCGCCGTTCTACGGCGCGTCTGGCCTGCAGTCGCTGCGCCGTCACCTGCATCCCGGCGGGACCTTCGCGCTCTGGTCCGACGACCCGGTCGACGAGGCGTTCGTGGCGGAACTCCGCAGCGTGTTCGATCAGGCCGACGCGCACGTCGTGCGCTTCCCCAACCCGCTCACGGGTGGCGAGTCGGCCAACACCGTCTACGTGGCTGGCTGAGCTCCGCCGCGCGCCGACGCCGCTCAGGCTCCGGGCTCGCCAGGGGTGTCGCCGGCCCTCACCTCCTCACGCCCCCGCCAGATCCCCGGACCCCGATGACCCCGAGGTGGAGGACCGCGACGCCGAGCGCGTCGACGGCGGCTCCGGCGATCTCGACACCGCGCTGGACGGACATCCCACTCCCTCGGGCCTGCTGCCGAGGATGCGCGAACCGTCGCGGCCAGGCGATGACACCCGTCCGGGTAGCCGCGCGAGCCGCGTGCCTTCCCTTGGCCCCTCGCTCGACGTGACCGTCGGCTCTGGTGGGGGTCCGACCCGGTGGGATGATCCGGAGGGTCGTGGTCACGGCACGTCGCGTGACAGGAGGCGAGCATGCGCATCCCGGACGAGCAGCGTGGGCCGCACCGCGGCGAGGCGCACGCGGGGTCGGTCGCCTCGCGTCTCAACTGGCTGCGTGCCGCGGTGCTGGGCGCGAACGACGGAATCATCTCGACGGCCGGGCTGGTGGTCGGTGTCGCGGCTGCGACCACCGACGCCGGCGCGATCGCCACCGCCGGCATCGCCGGCCTCACGGCTGGTGCCGTGTCCATGGCGCTCGGGGAGTACGTCTCGGTCAGCAGCCAGCGGGACACCGAGCGGGCGCTGATCGCCAAGGAGCGGGACGAGCTGTCGTCCCTACCCGACGAGGAGCTCACGGAGCTCGTCGGGCTGCTCGAGGCACGCGGACTGTCGTCTGGCACCGCGTTGCTGGTCGCGGACGAGCTCACCCGGAGCGACGCGCTCGGGGCGCACCTGACCTTCGAGCTCGGGATCGACCAGGAGCACCTCGCCAACCCATGGGCCGCCGCCGGGTCGTCCGCCGCGGCGTTCGCCGTCGGCGCGGTCCTGCCGCTGGTGGCGATCCTGCTCCCGCCCGCGGCCGTCCGGATCCCCGTCGCGTTCGTCGCGGTCATCGTGGCGTTGGCGCTGACCGGCCTGCTGAGTGCCCACCTCGGCGGAGCTGCCAAGGGTGTGGCGGTGGTCCGCCTGCTGGTGGGCGGGGCGCTGGCGATGGCGGTGACCTTCGCGATCGGTCACCTGCTCGGCGTGGCCGTCGGCTGAGCCGACTCTGTCACGGTCCGGACCCCGGTTCGCCCCCTGGGCCGGGGCGGCTCGCGCTACGGGCGAACGACGGCTCGCGGTTCCGCGCGAACGACGCCCACGGTGCCGCGCACGGCCCCCGAGCCCATGCCCGTCGCTAGCGTCTTCAGCCGGCGAACATCGGGTATCGCCGCGGAGCACGACGAGGAGAACCGACCGTGACCGTGCCCCCGACCGACCGTACGGCAGCGCCGACCAAGATTCTCCTGGACGAGAGCGAGCTGCCGACCCACTGGTACAACGTCGTCGCCGACCTCCCTGAGCCGCCGCCACCGCCGCTGCACCCCGGTACCCACGAGCCGATCGGTCCGGAAGCGCTCGCGCCCCTGTTCCCGATGGCGCTCATCCAGCAGGAGGTGACGACCGAGCGGTACGTGGCGATCCCGCAGGCGGTGCGCGACGTCTACGCCCTGTGGCGACCCGCGCCGCTGTACCGCGCCAAGCGGCTCGAGGCGCACCTCGACACTCCGGCGCGCATCTACTTCAAGTACGAGGGCGTGTCGCCGGCCGGGTCGCACAAGCCCAACACCGCCGTCCCGCAGGCCTACTACAACGCGCAGGAAGGCGTGACCCGCCTCGCCACGGAGACCGGTGCCGGCCAGTGGGGCTCCGCGCTCGCCTTCGCCACCGCCCAGTTCGGCCTCCAGTGCGAGGTCTGGCAGGTCGCGGCGTCGTTCCAGCAGAAGCCCTACCGCGCATCGATGATGCGGACCTGGGGCGCGACCGTGCACAGCTCCCCGTCGGAGCTCACCGAGGCGGGACGTGCCATCCTCGCGAGCGACCCGGACTCGCCCGGCTCGCTCGGCATCGCGATCTCCGAGGCCGTCGAGGTGGCGGCCGGGCGCGAGGACACCAAGTACGCCCTCGGCAGCGTGCTCAACCACGTGCTGCTGCACCAGACCGTGATCGGCGAGGAGGCACTGCTGCAGCTCGCGAAGGTCGGCGAGACGCCGGACCTGATCGTCGGCTGCACCGGCGGCGGCTCGAACTTCGCGGGCCTGTTCTTCCCGTTCCTGCGGGAGAAGCTGGCCGGCAACATGGAGCCACGCATCCTCGCGGTCGAGCCGGCCGCCTGTCCGTCGTTCACCAAGGGCGAGTACCGCTACGACTTCGGTGACGTCGCGGGCATGACCCCGCTCATGAAGATGCACACGCTCGGTCACGACTTCGTGCCCGACCCGATCCACGCCGGTGGGCTGCGCTACCACGGCATGTCGCCGCTGCTGTCGCACATGTACGAGCTCGGCATGTTCGAGGCAGACGCGATCGACCAGATCGCGTGCTTCGATGCGGCGGTCACCTTCGCCCGTACCCAGGGCATCGTGCCCGCACCGGAGCCGACCCATGCGATCGCGGCGGCGATCCGCGAGGCCGAGGTGTGCCGCGAAACCGGCGAGGAGAAGGTCATCCTGACCGCACTGTGCGGCCACGGGCACTTCGACATGGCCGCCTACGACGCCTACTTCGCCGGGAAGCTGCGCGACTTCGACTATCCGGCGGACAAGGTCGCGGAGGCCATGCAGCGAGTACCCGTCGTCGGCGCCTGACCGGCGGTCGTGCGCGACGGCGGACGCCGCTCGTCAGGCGCCGATGGCGAGGTCCCGGCGGCGGAACAGCGCGAACCCGGCTGCGCTCAGCGCCGCCGCCACCGCGAGCAGCACGCCCACCGGCAGCCATGCCATCGGCGCGGCCGGCACGAGCGGGACGTGCGTGAACGGTGAGACGTTGAGCACCCACTGCGGCAGGTCGAGGACCGCGCCGAGCTGTCCGAGCACCAGGCTGAGCGTGAGCGCCCCCCAGCCGATCGTGACGGCCCAGCGCGGTGCCAGCGCGAACGCCAGCACCACCCCGCCGCCGAGCGCCAGCGCCGCCGGCAGCTGGACGAGGGCGGCGGAGCCCAACCCGCGGACGCCCACGGCGAAGTCGCCGGTCACGAATCCGTAGGTCACCGCCGCCGACAGTCCCGCCAGCACGAAGATGGCGACGGTGCCGGCCGCGGCGAACACCACGTGCCCACCGAGCCAGCGCGAGCGGGACACGGGTGTCGCCAGCAACGGCTCGAGCCGGCCGGCGATCTCCTCGTTGCGGGCACGCAACAACGTCTGCACCGTGAACCCGGCGGCGCCGACCCCGACGAACGCCATCATGAAGGCGAAGAACGCGTCGCGCAGCCCCCCGTCGGACGTCAGGGACGCCAGCGCCTCCTGCAGCTGCTCGTTCTCGGTGAGGATGTCGTCGGCGGCGTCGCCGACGGACCCGAAGGCGACCGCGACGACGGCGATCCCGACCGCCCACGCCAGCAGCGACCCGCGGTGCAGCCGCCACGCCAGCGCCATCGGACTGTCGAGGCCGTCGGCGCGGGCAGGGCCGGTCGGCACGGGCAGCATCCCGTGCCCGACGTCGCGGTGCTCGGTCAGCACGAACGCGACCGCCACCAGCACGACCGTCAGCCCGGCGAACAGCGCGAACACCTCGAGGTTGTCCTGATGGAAGGGCCGCACCTGTTGGCCCCAGCCGATCGGCGACAGCCACGACGGCCAGGCGCTGACGAGTTCGACCTCGCTGGCGGCGACCTCGCCGAACAGGTCGCCGATCGCGCGGAGCAGGAACGCCGCACCGATGGCCGCGCCGACGATGCCGTTGGCGGCCCGTTGCGTGCTGGCGACCTGCGCCGCCACCGCCGCGATCGCCGCGAAGGTCATCCCGACGCCGGCGAACGCGAGCCCGCTGGCCACCGACCCGCGCACCGGCAGGTCGTAGGCGAGCAGCACCCCCGTCATCCCGGCGGCGAGCACCAGGTTGGCGAGGAGCACCACCGACAGCGCCGCGGTGAGCCGGGCGTGGTGGCCGACCACGGCGGAGCCGAGCAGCTCCGCCCGGCCGGTCTCCTCGTCGTGCCGGGTGTGGCGGACGACCGCCTGCCCGCTCATCAGGCCGATCAGGATCGCGAGGATCCCGAACGACTCCACCATGGTCATCGCACCGAGCGAGGTGCCCGACGCCGGCCCGTCGAAAACGCGGGTGGCGGGCGTGGCGGCGCCGAACATCGCGGCGGCGATGCGGTCCTGCTGGGAGGCGTACAGGGCGGTGATGGTCGAGGCGATGCCGGCGAGCAGCGCGACCAGCACACCGATCCAGACCGGCAGCAGGATCCGGTCGCGCCGGAGCGCGAGGCGGAACAGCCGGGGTGTGCCGACCAGGGCGGACCAGCGCCCGGCGCCGCCGCGACGACCGCGTTCGGGCGACGTCGTCGTGGCCGGCCGGTCGACGGCACGGGTCGTGCTCACGACGCACCACCTGCCTCGACCTGCACGCCATCGAGGTCGTCGCCGTAGTGGCGCAGGAACAGCTCCTCCAGGGTCGGCGGGTGGCTGACCAGCGCCTGCACTCCCGCGGCCGCCAGTCGGGCGACGGCGTCGTCGAGGTCGTCGGACTCCACCTCGAAGCGCACGTGCCGGCCGACCTCGTCGAGCCGCTCCAGGGCGTGGATGCCGGCGATGCGCTCGAGGCCCTCTGCGGGCCGGGCGGTCTCCGCGATCACCGAGGTACGGGTCAGGTGGCGCAGCTCGGCGAGCGTGCCCGACTCCACGATGCGGCCCTCGCGAATGATCGAGATGCGGTCGCACAGCGCCTCGGCCTCGGCCAGGATGTGGCTCGACAGCAGCACGGTGCGGCCCTCGGCCTTGACCTCGCGCACGACGTCCTGGAACACCGACTCCATCAACGGGTCGAGTCCGGAGGTCGGCTCGTCGAGGACGAACAGTTCCACGTCGGAGGCGAACCCGGCCACGATGGCGACCTTCTGCCGGTTGCCCTTCGAGTAGGTGCTACAGCGTTTGGTCGGGTCGAGCTGGAACCGCTCGACCAGCTCGTCGCGGCGGCGGCGGTCGCTGTGGCCGCGCAGGTCGGCGAGCAGGTCGATGGCCTCGCCACCCGACAGGTTCGGCCACAGGTGCACGTCACCGGGGACGTACGCGAGGCGGCGGTGCAGTGCGACCGCGTCGCGCCATGGGTCGCCGCCGAGCAGCGTCACGTCGCCCGCGTCCTTTCGTAGCAGGCCGAGCAGGATGCGGATCGTCGTGGACTTGCCGGCGCCGTTGGGGCCGAGGAAGCCGTGGACCTCGCCGGTCGCCACGTCGAGGTCGACGCCGTCGAGGGCACGGGTGGGGCCGAAGGTCTTGACCAGGTCTCGGGTGGTGATGGCATCCATGCCGGTCCCGTCGTCGTCGAGCGGTGTGCTGATAGTGACTGTCAAGAGACGGTAACTCGCACTGACAGTCGCGGTCAAGTGGTTGTCACTCGCAGATGGCCGCTACGCTCGCCCTCACTCTCGACGGCCCCGCCCGCCCGGGCCAGGGGCGAAGCGCCCTGGCCGAACCCGTCGACACGACACCATCAGGAACGCCACGTGCCGAGCGACGCCGCTGCCGACCTGCCGCCCCACGTCGCCGGTCTCGGCCTGCGTGAGCGCAAGCGCCTGGCCGCCATGCGGCGCATCCAGGAGGTCGCCATCGACCTGTTCGAGGTCGACGGCTACGACGCCGTCACGATCGAGCGCATCGCTGCCCAGGCCGAGGTGTCGCCCTCGTCGGTCTACCGCTACTTCGGTTCGAAGGAGGGCGTGCTGCTCTGGGACGAGTACGACCCGGTGGGGCTGCAACAGGCGGCGCAGCGCATGGCCGACGAGCCACCGCTCGACGCCATCCGCGAGGTGTTCCGCACGCTGGTCGTCGAGGCGGTCGAGCGCGACGCCGAACACCTGCAGCGACGCGTGCGGCTGACGATGCGCGAGCCCGCGGTGAAGGCGGCCTCGGTGCTGCAGACGCACCAGCTCGGGGACCAGATCGCCGCCATGCTCGCGGCCGCGCGTGGCGGCGAGGTCGACGACCTCGAGATCCAGGTGTTCGCGCACGCGCTGGTCGGGGCACTGCTCGGCGCGATCGAGCACTGGTACGCGAGCGATTTCACGACGTCGTTGCCGGACGCCCTCGACCTGGTGTTCGCACGCTTCGAGACCGGGTTCCCGGCGCTGACCTGAGGGCGGCGACGCGCCGGGGTCGGACGCACCGCGGCCGTGGCGAAGGCCCCGACGTGGCCGCGCGGGCCTGGCTGGCCGTCGACCCGGAAAACGCGAAATCGGGCTCCCGGAAGTGTCCAGGGAGCCCGATTCGTGGGGTGGTCAGGGGCGGGGTCGAACCGCCGACACCACGATTTTCAGTCGTGTGCTCTACCAACTGAGCTACCTGACCAGGTGCCGCACGAGGCTAGAGCCTGACGGCACGCCGCGCATCCTCGGCACGGCCTCGGATGCACGCACGGCCGGTCCTGAGACCGGCCGTGAGCGGACCTGACGGGATTTGAACCCGCGACCTCCACCTTGACAGGGTGGCGAGCACTCCTAACTGCTCCACAGGTCCCTGTGGACGTTGCACGTGGGCCGCGCAGGACTCGAACCTGCAACCAGCGGATTAAAAGTCCGATGCTCTGCCAGTTGAGCTAGCGGCCCCGGCTGGCAGGTGGCGACCGTGCAGCGCGCGGGAACGATACCCCGGCCCTCGCGCGGGTGCCAACCGGCGAACAACGAGCCTAGCGTGCGCGCGCACACCGACCGGCGCCACCCTGCACGAGGTGATCGATGACCGACGACCCGGCCGACAACGCGCCTCTCGACCCGGCGGATCGCCCGCCTTCCGAGCCGCCCGAGCACCAGTCGGCGGACGCCCCGGTGGTCGTCGAGGAGGCCGGTGCCAGCACCGCCGCCGAGGTGCTGGCGGCGCTGGATGCGCAGGAGGCGGCCCGGGGCGCGTCACTGGTCGACGAGGCCGAGCACGTCCGACTCCGCCGCTTCGTCGACACGGGGGAGCGGGCCGAGGGCTGGCAGGCCCTGGCCGCCCGGCGGCCGGGACCGGACGAGGCCCTCGTCGGTTACGCCGCGGTCGTCCTCACCGACGCCGGTGTGGCCTCGGGCGACGTCGCGGTGCTCGCCGGCACGCCCGCCCATCCCGCAACGGAGACCCTGAAGCGCCTGCTGGCGGCGCTGGCCGAGCGCGCCGAGGCGGCGGCCGCCGTCCACCTGCAGATGTGGGTGCGCCTGGCCGGCGCCCCGGAGATCGACGCCGCCCACGCCGCCGGGTTCACGGTGGCCCGCCGGCTCGGTGTGCTCGGCACCTCCCTGGACGACGTCGAGGTCGTGCCACCGCCCGAGCACTGGACCATCCGTCCCTACCGGCCCGACGTCGACGACGAGGCGGTCGTCGCCGTCCTCGCCGGCGCCTACGAAGGGACCGACGAGGCCGGCTGGACGCTGCAGCAGTTCCAGGAGCGGCGCGCCTACGACTGGTTCCGTCCCGAGGACCTGCTGCTCGCGGAGGACGCCACCGGCCACCTCGGCGGCCTGCACTGGCTCAAGCGCCGCACTGACGCCGAGGGTGAGGTCTACAACCTCGCCATCGCACCCAGCGCCCAGGGCGCCGGCCTGGGTGGCGCGCTGCTCACGGCCGGGCTCGCGCACCTGCGCGACGTCGGCTGCCTCGACGTCGTGCTGTGGGTCGACCGCGCCAACGAGCGTGCCGTGCGGCTGTACGAGCGGTACGGCTTCACCACGCGCTGGGACGACATCGCCTTCGGCCGCCCACTCGGCGGCTGACACCACGCTCGGCACTTCCCGTCATATGCGACGGAAACCGTCCCGGGTGGCGTGTCCGCGGGCTATGACGCTCGAGCTTTCCGTCGTCTGCGACGGAAACCGGCCCGGGTGACGCGTCTGCGCGCGGTGACGCACGGGGTTTCCGTCGCATGCGCGGGAAACCGCTGGGAGATGGCTCGTGCCGGCGCTCAGCGCTGGGCGGCTTCGGCGGCTGCCGCGCGCTCCTCGTGGCGCTGGCCGGGCGGGACGAGCTTGTAGCCGACGCCGCGCACGGTCACGATCATCGACTCGTACTCGGGCCCGAGCTTGGCGCGCAGCCGCCGGACGTGGACGTCGACCGTGCGCGAGCCGCCGTAGTAGTCGTAGCCCCACACGTCCTGCAGCAGCAGGTCGCGGGTGAACACGCGGTTGGGCGCGCTCGCGAGTGCCTTCAGCAGTTCGAACTCCTTGAAGGTGAGGTCCAGCGGGACGCCACGCAGCCGCACCTGGTAGCTGTCCTCGTCGACCACCAGGTCGCCGACGCTGGCGGCGCGGGCGGGCCGCTCGGCGACCATGCGCTCGCGGGCGACACGCAGGCGGGTCTCGATCTCCGCCGGCGAGGCGTGGGGGAGCAGCCAGTCGTCGAACCCCCACGTCACCTTCAGCGCGGCCAGGCCACCCTCGCCCATCACGACCACGACCGGCTTTCGCAGCTCATGGACCGAGGCGGCCCGGCAGGCGCCGGTCGCGCCGCGCAGGTCCTGGGTGGCGTCGACGAGCACGACCTCACAGCTGGTCAGCCCGAACAGCGACGAGCTGTCCAGCGGGGCGTCCTGCAGCGTGTGGTCGAGGTACTCCAGGGCCGGGAGGAGCGACTTCCCGCCGCCGGGGCGGTCGGTCAGCACCAGCAGGTGCATCGGCGTTCTCCTCGCGAAACACGTGCGCCCCGGCGCACGACGAACAGCGGTGGTTCGGCGTCGTTGCCGGGGCGATTCGCCTGGCAGGATGCCAGACCGTGAACCCACCCGTCCATCCCTCCCGCCCGCCGGCCCGCGCCCCGCACGCCGGTCGTCCCGCCATGGGCCGGGCGCCGCGCCGGGGTCCGGTGCGGCGCTACCTGGAGACCCGCGGCCTCGTCGGGCGCCACGCCACGCCGCACGTGCACACGCGGCTGGTGGCGGCCGATGGCACCCGGCTGGCCGGCACGCACCTGCCCGGCCCGCCCGATGCGCCCGGCGCGGTGCTGCTCCTGCACGGCTTCGCCGCCAACCGTCGCAAGCCCGCCTATGCCCGTCTGGCCGACGGCCTGGCGCGCGCGAGCGGCGTCCTGGCACTGGACCTGCGCGGCCACGGTGGCTCGGCCGGACACTGCACCTTCGGGGACCGCGAGGTGGACGACGTCGCGGCAGGGGTGCGCTGGCTCCGCGGCTACGGCTACCGGCGCGTCGCCCTGCTGGGGGTCTCGATGGGTGGGACCGCCGCGCTGCACGCCGCGGCGTCCGGCGTCGAGGTGGACGCGGTCGCGACCGTCTCCGCGCCCGGCTACTTCCACGACCCGCCGCGGACGGCCCCGCTGCAGCGCCTCCATGCGCTGTGGGGCAGCCCGGTCCAGCGCGCCGGCCTGCGCGCCCTGGTTGGCGTGCGGCTGGCCGGCCCGGCCGCGTGGAGCGACCCGCGCCACCCTGCGGAGATGGTCGCTGACGTGCGGGTGCCGCTGCTGGTGGTCCATGGTGAGGACGACGACTACTTCCCCCTGGACGACGCCACCGCGTTGGTCGCGGCCGCGGGCGGTCCCGCGACGCTGTGGCAGCAGCCGGCCGGCTTCGGGCACGCCGAGGAGGGCTTCACCAACGACGTCGTCGACGCCCTGACCGTCGCGCTGGACCAGGTCCTGCGCACCGAGCGGTTCCTGGCCGCGCCGGTCGCCCGCGACTGACGTCGCCGCGGTGTGGGTCGACCCGCGCCAGACCGGGGGCCGGCATGGTTTGCACGGTTTCCCCCGGCTTGGCACGCTGTTGATCGTCGCGCGACCCACCATGTGTCGTCCCGCTCACCGTCACCCCTCTGCCTGGAAGCGTGTCCGTTGCCCCCTGCGCTCGCCGCCGTTCCGTCGCCCTCGGGCGAGGGTGAACCCGTGCCGGCGGAGGTCGACGACGCCGCGATCGCCCGGGCCCTGTCCGTGCCCACCCGCGCCGGCATCTACCGCCGGCTGCGCACCGAGGGCCAGCCGCTGGCGGCCCGCGAGGTGGCCGACATGTTCGGGCTGCACCCCAACGTGGCGCGCAACCACCTCGACCACCTCGCCGACGTCGGGCTGGTCGTCACCGGCCGCCGCAAGCACCCCGGCGGCGGGCGCCCGGCCAAGGTGTACGTCGCCCGCGAACAGGCCGCGCCCGGCCGCGACGTGCAGGTGCCCCCGGGCAGCCAGCTGGCCGTCCACACCATCGTGCAGCTGATCGCCGGCCTCGCCGAGCACCGCGCCAAGCTCGCGCTGCTGGCCGAGGAACAGGGGCGCAAGCTCGTCGCCGCCACCGGCGGACGTGCCGACACCCGCGACTTCGAGGCCGCCGCCGTCATCGCGATCGAGGCGCTGCGCGCCGCGTTCCCGGAGGCGCGACTGGCCGAGGTCGACGGTGACCGCGTCACCGTCCAGGGCCTCGAGGTCGGCCTGCGCCTGATCGGCGAGGTGGACGGCCAGGTCGGCGACGCGCTGGCCACCGGCTTCCTGCGCGGCGCGCTGGCCGCGGCCGGCGCGCCGGCCCGGGTGACCGCCAGGGGTGGGCGGGTCGAGGCAGAACTCGACGAGGCGGGCCTGGGCGCCCAGCCGAGCCCCGTCGCCACCGTCGACAACCGCGGGCAGACCTACCAGCGGGGCGTCGTGGCGGCCATGCGGGCGATCGTGCCGCTGCGTCCCGGCGACCACCTCGAGGTTCTGACCGACGGGCAGGGCTCGCCGGCCGCGTACGCCCGCTGGGCCGACCGCGCGGGCCACCAGCTGGTCGACGTCGCCCGTATCCGCGACGTCAAGGGCCGCCCCGCCGTGCGCCTGCTGCTGCGCAAGGCCACCGGACCGATCTGGCCCTGAACCGCTTGCAAACCACGCGACGACCATCCCGAGCACGACGAGGAAACGCTTCATGGCACGACAGCTGGCGCGGGACGCCGACGGTGGTCTGCTGATCGACGTTCGCGGACCCCGTTTCGGCGCGGCGATCACGACCCTGGTGCTGGCGACCGCGCTGGTCGTACAGGGCGGGTTCGGCATCGCGCTGGTCGCCTGGCAGTGGGTCGCATTCGCCATCTCGACGCTCGCCGGTCTGGCCTGGTCGCCCTACGGCAACCTGTTCCGGTTGCTCAAGCGTCGCCTCGACCTCGGCCCGCCGCCGGCGACCGAGCCCGAAGGGCCGCCGCGCTTCGCCCAGGCCTGCGGGCTGGCCGTCGCGACCGTGGCCCTGGTGTCGTTCGCGGTGGGCGCGGTGACGGTCGGCTGGGTCGCGGTCGGCGTGGTGCTCGCGCTGTCGGCGCTGCTGGCCCTGACCGGCATCTGCGTCGGTTGCGAGGTGTACGTGCTGGCGCAGCGCCTGCGGCCGGGGCGCAAGACCACCGGCGACGACGCCTCCACGCGCGGGAGCGTCGCCTGATGGAGCCCGTCCTGCTGCGTCTGCTGCTCGTGGTCGGCCTGCTCGCCGTCGTCGGTCTGGCCGGCGCGTGGTGGCAGCGCCGGGACGGCCGGGTGCGCGGCGGCGACGGCGCGGTGACGGTCGCCGGCGAGCACCTCGCCGCCGTCGGCCTGGACCTGCGCGCCGCGTCGGCCGGTGCCGTCCTGCTCGGCTCGCCGACCTGTGCCCCGTGCACGGCCGTGAAGCGGGTCCTCGGCGACCTGCAGGCCGAGCGGCAGGACTTCACGTGGGTGTACGCCGACGCGGCCGACCACCTCGACCTCGCACAGGCGCACCGGGTCCTGCGCGTGCCCACGCTCCTGGTGGTGGACGCCGAGGGGCGGCTGCTGGCCCGCACCAGCGGTGTGCCCGACGCCGACGACCTGCGCCGCGTCCTCGACGACGGCGGCCCGCTGGCCGAGGCGCCGGCCGCCTGACGCGGAGCACCGTCCGCCGTGCGCTGCGCATGCGTGTCATCCTGGCGCGCACGGACACCGGGTCGGCATGCACGCAACGGGGCCCGGCGGGTCGGCGAGTGGAACGAATCCGGTCTTGGCGTTCCGGTCGGGGGCGTGGCAGGCTCCGTGGCGGGAGCCGATCGCGTCGGGAGGCGTCGTGGACCTGCGGTTGAGCGAGGAGCAGGAGGCCTTCGTCGCCAGCGTGCGCGCCTTCGCGCACGAGCACGTCGAACCCGGCGTGCTCGAGCGCGACCGCGAAGGCCGCTGGGACCCCGACGTCTGGGCCGAGGTGGCCCGGTTCGGCCTGGCCGGCCTGCCCGTGCCCGAGGCGTACGGCGGCTCCGGCGCGGACGTGCTCACCACCGGGCTCGCGCTCGAGGCGCTCGCCTACGCGGGCCGCGACGCCGGCCTCAATCTCTCTTTGGGCGCGCACCTCACCATCGGGTGCATGCCGATCGCGCTGCACGGCACCGAGGAGCAGAAGCAGCACTGGCTGCCGCGCATGGCCCGCGGCGAGTCGATCGGCGCGTTCGCGATCACCGAGCCGGAGGCGGGGGCCGACACCGCCAGCATGAAGACCTCGGCCCGGCGCGAGGGCGACGTCTACGTGCTCAACGGCACGAAGACGTTCATCACCAACGGGGGGCTGGCCGACGTCGTCACGGTGGTCGCCCGCACCGACCCCGACGCCCCCGCCGGCCAGGCGTTCACGGCCTTCCTCGTGGAGACCGACCGGCCCGGCTTCAAGGTGTCCAAGGAGCTCAGGAAGCTCGGCAACCGCACCTCGCCGACCGTCGAGCTGTCGTTCACCGACGTCGAGGTGCCCGAGTCCGCCGTCCTCGGCCAGCCCGGCACCGCGCTGTGGGCGGTCGGGTTCGAGTGCTTCGACTGGGAGCGCTGCTGCATGATCGCCAGCGCCGTCGGCGGCATGCACCGCGACCTCGACGAGTGCGTCCGCTACGCCAAGGAACGCGAGGCGTTCGGCAAGCCGATCGGCCACTACGGCGCCATCCAGCACAAGCTCGCCCAGATGCGTATCCGCCTGGAGAACGCCCGCTTCCTGCAGCGCCAGGCGGCCTGGCTCAAGGACCGCGGCGAGGAGCACCAGCTCGAGGCGTCGATGGCCAAGGCCTACGTCGGCGAAGCGGCCGTGGAGTCCGCCCTGGACGCCGTCCAGCTCCACGGCGGCTGGGGCTACGTCGACGAGTTCCACGTCGAGCGTTCCCTCCGCGACGCCAAGCTCGCCTCCATCGGCGGCGGCACCACCGAGATCCAGGAGCTGCTGATCAGTCGGATGCTCCTCGGCTGACGCCTCGGAGGCGCCGTGCGTGCTCGGCTGCGCCTGCGCGCCACCGGCGACCGCATGCTCCTCGGCTGACGCCTCGGCGACTCTGGCCGGGATGTGTGGAGTCGGACGGGGGGTTTCATGCCCCATGTCGCTCCACGGATCGGTCGCGCGGGAAGGGGCGTAGCCTCGGAGGCGTTGGGCCTTCCACCCCGTTCCCCACACCCGAGCATCGAGGCCGTGACGTGGCAGTCGTGTTCCCGCTGAACCTGCGACGCATCGAGGTGACCGGCGACGACCGCGTGCGTTATCTCGAGGACGTCACGTCCCAGGCGCTGGCGTCCGCCCAGCCCGGAACGGTGCACGGCGCGCTGTACCTCGACGTCCACGGCGCGCCGGTCGCGATGTTCGACGTGGCCGTGCTGCCGGACCGGCTCGCGCTGCTGGCGCCGGCCGAGCTCGAGCAGACCGTCGTCGAGCAACTGGGCATGCGCACGTTCCTGCTCGACGCTCGCTTCACGGCCACCGACCACGTCGTCGCGGCCCTGCGCGACGACCCGGACGGCGCGGTCGCCGGCGCCGCCGGCCTGCATGCCCGCGAGGGCCGCTGCCACCCCGGCGGTGACGTGCTGGTGATCGGACGCGATGGTGGCGTCGACGTCGTCGGCCCGGCCGGGGCGGTCGACGCGGCCGTGCAGGCGCTGGTCGACGCCGGCGCGAAGCCGGGCGATGCCACGGACGCCGAACGTTGGCGCATCGCGGCCGGTCAGCCGGCCTGGAGCGTCGAGGTGGCGGCCCCGCACCTGCCCGAGGAACTGGGCCTGCTACCCACGCACGTCCACCTCGCCAAGGGCTGCTACCCGGGGCAGGAGGCCGTCGCGCGCATGTGGATGCTCGGCCGACCGCGCCGCCGCCTGGCCAAGGTCGCCGTGCGCGGCCCGGTCGAACCGGGCTGGCAGACCGGCGAGGGCCGCCACAAGGTCACCGTGACCTCGGTGTCGCCCGACGGTGACCTCGCCTTGGCGTTTGTGCCCGGCGACGCGCAGGTCGGCGCCGTCTTCCCGGCGTCGGCGGACGCGTCCGAGGCGGCGGTCGAGGTGCTCGACCTCGTCGGTGACACCGCCTATCCGCCCGGTGCCGACCCGGCCGTCACCCGCCGCCGCGACAAGCGCTGAGCCGCGCCCTGCAGGCCGTCCGCGGTGACGCTCCGCGCCGGTCTGCGCGCTCACCGGCGGCCCCGGAGTGCGGTGAGGTCCCAGGAATTGGTAGCTTCCGCGCGATTCCTCGGACCGGGCGCGGGCACGACCCCGTCACCCGTGTCTCCATTTTGTGACCGGCGGGTCATGCCGCCCTGCCGCGCGCGGCCTCGGCGCGGCGTTCGCAGGAGAACCCCATGGACTTCGAGCTCGTGCCCCTCGTGGCCATCGCGGCGGCCGTGCTGGCCGTCGCGGTCGCCGGGCTGCTGACCTCCTCGGTGCTGCGCCTGCCGGCGGGCACCGAACGCATGCAGGAGATCTCGCGCGCCATCCAGGAGGGCGCCACGGCCTACCTGTCGCGCCAGTACCGGACCATCACGATCGTCGGCGTCGTCGTCGCGGTCGTGCTGGCCGTCGCGCTGGGCTGGCAGACCGCCGTGGCGTTCGTCGTCGGTGCGGTGTTCTCCGGCCTGTGCGGCTTCATCGGAATGTTCGTCTCCACGCGCTCCAACGCCCGTGTCGCCGAGGCCAGTCGCACCTCCGCCGACAAGGGCCTGGACGTGGCCGTCCGCGCCGGCGCCGTGACGGGCCTGGTCTGCGTCGGGCTCGCGCTGCTGGGTGTCACGGCGACCTACCTCGCCTTCGGGCGGGACGACCTGCGCGTCCTGATCGGGCTCGGCTTCGGCGCCAGCCTCATCGCGCTGTTCGCCCGCATCGGCGGCGGCATCTTCACCAAGTCCGCCGATGTCGGCGCCGACCTGGTCGGCAAGGTCGAGGCCGGCATCCCCGAGGACGACCCGCGCAACCCCGCCACCATCGCCGACAACGTGGGCGACAACGTCGGCGACTGCGCCGGCATGGCCGCCGACCTGTTCGAGACCTACGCCGTCACCATCATCGGCACGATGCTGCTCGGCACGCTGTTCTTCGACGGGCTCGAGTTCGTCGTCTACCCGCTGATGCTGGGTGCGGTCGCGATCGTCGCCTCGATCATCGGCCTGTACGTGATCCGCTTCGGCGGCTCCGACGAGATCATGCGGGCGCTGTACCTCGGCGTCTGGACCGCGGCCGGGCTGGCACTGATCGGCTTCTTCCCGGTCACGACCTGGATGGTCGACAACACCGGCTACTTCTGGGCCGCCCTGATCGGTGTGATCGTCACGGTCGCGATCATGTACCTCACCGACTACTACACCTCGACGAAGTTCCGGCCGGTGCGCTCGATCGCGGCCGCTTCCGAGTCCGGGCACGCCACCAACCTCATCACCGGCCTGTCGGTCGGCATGGAGTCCGTGGTCCTGCCGATCCTCGCGATCGTGGCCGGCATCCTCGGCGCATACAACGTCGTCGGCGGCGGCAACGAGGGCCTGTACGCCATCGGCATCGCGTCCACCGCGATGCTGTCCATGACGGGCGTCATCGTCGCGCTGGACTCCTACGGTCCCGTCACCGACAACGCCGGCGGCGTCGCGGAGATGGCCGAGCTGCCGCCGGAGGTCCGCGAGGTCACCGACCGCCTCGACGCCGTCGGCAACACCACCAAGGCCACCACGAAGGGCTACGCGATCGGCTCGGCCGCGCTGGCCGCCGTCGTGCTGTTCGCCGACTACACCCACGCGCTGGAAGAGGAGGGCGTCGCCGCCGCCGACCTCGGCTTCTCGCTGGCCGACCCGCGCGTGCTCGCCGGCCTGCTGCTCGGCGCGGCCGTCGTGATGATCTTCTCCTCGCTCGCCAACGGCGCCGTCGGCCGCGCGTCCGGCGCGGTCGTCGAGGAGGTCCGCCGTCAGTTCCGCGAGATCCCCGGGATCATGGACGGCACCGCGAAGCCCGAGTACGGCACCTGCGTGGACATCGTCACCAAGCGGGCGCTGCGCGAGATGGTCGTGCCCGGCCTCATCCCGGTCGTCGTCACCCTGCTGGTCGGCTTCCTCCTGGGCGTCCAGGCGCTGGGTGGCCTGCTGATCGGCGTCATCGTGGTCGGGATCGGCATGGCCATCCTGCAGAACAACGGCGGTGGCGCCTGGGACAACGCGAAGAAGTACATCGAGGACGGCAACCACGGCGGCAAGGGCTCCGAGGCCCACGCCGCGGCCGTCACCGGTGACACCGTCGGTGACCCGCTGAAGGACACGGCCGGTCCGGCCATCAACCCGGTCATCAAGGTCGTCAACGTGGTGGCCCTGCTGGCCGTGCCGCTGATCGTCGGCATCGGTTGAGGTCACGCACCCCACGAGGAAGCCCGCCGCCCGGCAACCGGGTCGGCGGGCTTCGTCGTGTCCGGGGCAGCCGGGAGGCGTGCCGCGGCGTCCGCGTGTCAGCCCTGGAGGTCGGCGAGGGCCTTCAGGACCTGGTCGGCGTGCTTCTTCGCCTGCACGCGCTTCCAGACCTTGGCGACGTTGCCCTGCGCGTCGACCAGCACGGTGCTGCGGATCACGCCACGCGTCACCTTGCCGTACAGGGTCTTCTCGCCGTAGGCGCCCCACGGCTCCATGACCGTCTTGTCCGGGTCGGACAGCAGCGTGTGCGGCAGGTCGTACTTGCCCTGGAACTTCGCGTGGGACGCCACGGAGTCGGGCGAGATGCCGACCACGGCCGCGCCGGCGGACTCGAACTCCGACCACTGGTCGCGGATGTCGCAGGCCTGGGTCGTGCAGCCAGGGGTGTTGTCACGCGGGTAGAAGTAGACGACGACGGGCTTGCCGCGGTAGTCCGACAGCGACACCTCGTTGCCGTCCTGGTCCGGGAGGGTGAAGTCGGGGGCGGGCTGTCCGGGCTCGAGCATCGGCCTTCGGGCTCCTCGTGGCGATGGGCGGTCGGGTCCACGCGACGCGTCCGCGTGGGACCTGCGGTCGGGCCGGCCGGGCGGTGGCGGACCGTGTGACGACCCGGTCGGGAGGCCGACGCTACCGCGGGTGTGCCTGACTACGTTCGTCGCGACGAGCACCTCCGGACGCGAACAGGAGCGCCCCGCGTGGACGCCGACACCATCGAGTTCTTCGTCGAGGTCCCCATGGGGTCCCGCAACAAGTACGAATGGGACTTCGCCCGCCAGACCTTCGTCCTCGACCGGATGCTGTTCACGGCGGTGCGCTACCCCGGCGACTACGGCTTCATCCCGCAGACGCTGGCGCTCGACGGCGACCACCTCGACGTGGTCTGCATCCTCGGCGAGCCAACCTTCCCCGGCTGCACGGTCCACGCCCGGGTGCTGGGGATGCTCGACATGAGCGACGACAAGGGCCCGGACGAGAAGATCCTCGCCGTCGCCGACCACGACCCGCGCTGGCGCGACCTGCGCGAGTTGGAGGACGTGCCGCAGCACCTGTTGGACGAGATCGCCCACTTCTTCGAGATCTACAAGGATCTGGAGCAGAAGCTCGTCGACGTCCGTGGCTGGCGCGACCGCCAGGCCGCCCTGCAGGTGATCGCCGAGGCGCGGGAACGGTTCCCCGGGCCCGCCGAGGTGGTCCGCTACCCGCTCTGACCGCGGCCGCGGTGGCCCGAGGAGTGGGGCCACCCCGTCGCGCGGCGGCCCGAGGAGGGGGCCGGCCGGCCGCGCGGCGGCTACGGTTCGTGGCCGTCAGGTGCCGACGCCCGGGAGGTGGCGCGCGTGGAACGGCCACAGCTGCAACGCGTCCTCGCGGACGACTACCTCGACGGGCTCGACGCCTGGCCCACGGCCGACGTCCGCGCCGCCCGCGCCGCCTGCGAGGCCGAGGAGGAAGCCGTCTCGTACGCGCGCCGGCTCACGCAGGGCCGCCTCGACATCCTGCGCGACGAGCTCGAGCGACGGCACGCCGGCGACGGCGACGGCCGCGGCGGCGACCACCGGGCCGGTGACGTCCTGGCGCGGCTGCCGGCGATCCTCGCGGCCGACCAGCCGCCCAGCGACCCGGCCCGCGCCCGCGCCACCCGCCTGCGCGTCCCGGCCGGCGCCGAGGCCTACGAGGCGGAGATCGAGGCCCTGGTCGGCGAGGGCTTCCTCGGCGACCTGCCCGGGCGGTCGACCGACGAGGTGGCGGACGCGGTCGAGCGGCTGGCCGCCTACGAGCACGAGCTGTCGACGGCCCGCCGGCGCCTGTTCGAGCGCATCGACCGGCTCCGTGACGAGCTCGCGCGCCGCTACAAGGACGGCTCGGCGGCCGTCCGCGACCTGTTCGGCGACACATGAGCGCGACGGCCCCCGCGGGGGTGCTGGTCGGTGAGCCGCTCGCCGAGGTGACACGACGCGACGAGGCCGGTGGACGCCACCTCGTGGAGTCGGTCCACCTCGGTCACGCCGTGCTCACCGGTCCGGAGGGCGAGGTCTTGGCCGCGGTGGGCGAGGCCGACCTGCCGGTCTACGTCCGCTCGGCGGCGAAGCCGGTCCAGGCCACCGCGTGCCTGGAGATCCTCGGGGACGCCGAGGTGCCCAGCCCACCGGAGCTGGCGGTCGCCTGGGCGTCCCACCGCGGGGAGCCCCAGCACGTCGACGCGGTGCGCCGGCTGCTGCACCGCTCGGGGACCGCGCCCGAGCAGCTGACGTGTCCGCCGGCCAGCCCGGAGGCCGATCCGGGTGCGACGCCGGCCCGTATCCTGCACAACTGCTCCGGCAAGCACGCGTTGTTCGCGCTGGCGGGCGCCCGGCAGGGCACCGACCGCCGCCGACTGTTGGACCGCGAGGGCCCGCTGCAGCGCATCGTGCTGGCGCACCTCGCCGACGCCTTCGGGCCGGTGCTCGGCGTCGCGGTCGACGGCTGCGGTGCGCCCGCGGTGGCCGTGCAGCTGTCCGCGCTGGCCCGCGCATTCGGGCGCGTGGCCACCGACGACCGGTTCGAGGCGGTGCGCGAGGCCGGCTTCACCCACCCGGAGCTCGTCGGCGGCCAGGGACGGCTGGAGTCGGCGCTGCTGGCGGCCGGCGTGGTCGCCAAGGTCGGTGCCGAGGGTGTCTACGGCGTCGGCTGGACCGGCCCGGACGGCGGACCGCGCGGCTTCGCGGTGAAGGCGACCGACGGGGCCACCCGCGGCGTCGCCGCGTTGACGATCCACCTGCTGGCGCAGTTGGGCGTGGTCGACGCCGGTGTGTGGTCGCCGCCGCCACCGCTGGGCGGTGGCAACCCGGTCGGCGTCGTACGGCCGACGGCGGCGGTCGACCGCCTGACCGCGGGTTCCCGCTGACCCGGTGCTACCTTCGAACGGCGCAGCACGGGGCGGCGGGAGCGAGAGGACGATCGGGTCGTGAGCGACGAGGCGCAGCGCCCGATGTCGACGGCCGACGAGCTGCGCACGGCCGCGGAGTCGCGTGCTCATGCCTCGCCGCTGGAGGAGCTGGGCGGCTACATCCGCCACCAGCGCGAGTCGGCGCGCCTGTCCCTGCGCAAGCTCGCGACCCTCGCCGGAGTCTCCAACCCGTACCTGTCGCAGATCGAGCGTGGGCTGCGCAAGCCGTCCGCGGAGATCCTGCAGGCGATCGCCAAGGCCCTGGAAATCTCGTCGGAGACCCTCTACGTCAAGGCCGGCATCCTGGAGGAGCGCGAGGGCGCCGAGGACGTCGAGGCGGTCGTGCAGCGTGATCCGCACCTGACCGACCCGCAGCGGCAGGCACTGATCGAGATGTACCGGTCCTTCCGGCGCCTGTCGGAGCTGCAGGCCGAACCTCGCCAGCGGCGCCGGGGACTGCTCGACGTGGTCACCACGGGTGGCGTCGACGACGCCGCCGTGCGGGCGGCCGCGCCTCGCGAGGAACCCGAGGACGCCTGACCGCGCTCCGGACCGGGCGACGACACCGCGCCGGGCCGGGTCTGGGCCGCCCGACGGTGGCCGGTCTGGTTGCAGGCACTACCATCCCCCCGTCGGCCGGACCCCCCGCCACGAATTCAGACGGTCCCCCGACCTCTTCCCCCTCGCGTCAAGGACTCCGCCGGTGACCGAGTTGCGCACCCATGACGGGCTGCTCCAGGGCACGTTGCGTGCCGAATGGGAGCTGCTCGTCGACGAGGACCCCGCCGCCACCCTGTTCCAGGGACCGCGCTACCTGCAGACCTGGCACGACGTGCTCGGGCACCGGGTGACCGCGCGCGTGCGCACCCTGCACCGCGACGGTCGGTTGATCGGTGTCGTGCCCGAGGGCCACGAGCGGATCGGCACCGCCAGCGGCCCGGTGGAGGTCCGCCGCTTTCTCGGCGGCACGGAGGTCACCGACTACCTCGGCCCCGTCAGCCGGCCCGAGGATCGCGGCGACATCGCCCTGGCCTACCTGACCGACCTCGCCAAGGACGTCGACTGGGACGAGTTCGTCGCTGGCGGCCTCGCCGAGGACAGCGGCTGGGTCGACGCGATCCGCACCGCCGCCGACGAGGTCGGCCTGCAGCTGTTCGAGGAGGATCTCGAGGACGTCTGCCCGCGGGTCGACCTCACCGGCGGCTACGGCGCCTACCTCGACCGGCTGCCCGGCAAGCTGCGCCACGAGCTGCAACGCAAGACCCGCAAGCTCGCCCGCGACGCCGGCGAGCTCGAGCTGGTGGAGATCGCCGCCGAGGAGGTCGACGGCAACCTCGACGCCTTCCTCGACCTGGCTGCCGAGGCCCAGCCGGAGAAGGCCGGGTTCTTCTCGCGCCCGGAGATGCACGAGTGGTTCAAGGCGCTGGCGAAGGAGTTCGTCGGCGACGGCGTGTTCCGCCTGCACCAGCTGCAGGTCGGCGGCATGCCGGGCGCGTCCACCGTGTCGCTGGTCCACCGGGGCACGTGGGGCCTGTACAACTCGGCGTTCGACCCCGCGCTGGCCAACCTCGCACCCGGGATCGTGCTGATCGGGCAGCTCCTGGAGGTGGCGGCCGACGAGGGCTGCACGACCTTCGACCTGCTGCGCGGCGACGAGCCGTACAAGTACCGCTTCGGCGCCGAGGACCGCAGGCTGCGGCGGCTGACCTACGTGCGTCGCTGACATGGCCACGCCGGTCACGGGGCTGCCGACGGTGGGGCGCGACGCCGCACCGGAGGTCACCGTGCGCCGCGTCGCGATGCTCAGCGTCCACACCTCGCCGCTGGACCAGCCCGGCACGGGCGACGGCGGCGGCCTCAACGTCACGGTCCGCGAGCAGGCGCTGCGCCTGGCCCGCCGCGGCGTCGAGGTGGACGTCTTCACCCGGTGGTGCGACCCGGAGCGGCCGCCGACGGTGGAACTGGCCGACGGTGTGCGCGTGCACCACGTGCGGGCCGGACCGGTCGCGCCCGTCGACAAGAACGAGGTGGCCAACCACCTCTGCGCCTTCGTGCTGGCCGCCCAGCGCCACCCGACCGCGGGCACGCACGACGTCCTGCACGCCCACTACTGGCTGTCGGGGTGGGTCGGGCGGCGCCTGGCCGAGCGCTGGGACGTCCCGCTCGTGCAGATGTTCCACACGCTCGGGGTGCTCAAGAACGCCACCCTGGCGCCCGGTGACCGGCCGGAGCCGGCGCTGCGCCTGGTCGCCGAGGAACGTGTCGCCCGCGACGCCGACCGGGTACTGGTCCTCACCTGCGGCGAGGCGCGGCTGCTGCACCGCACCTACGGGCTGTCCGGCGCGCGGCTGACGGTGGTGCCGGCCGGCGTGGATCTCGACCGGTTCCGCCCGGATCCCGATCCGCAGGTGTTCCCCGACTTCGCCGCGGCCGGCGCCCGGTCACCGCAGCTGCTGTTCGTGGGGCGGCTGCAACCCCTGAAGGGCCCGGACGTGGCGGTGCGCACGCTGGCCGAGGTGCGCCGCACCTTCCCGACCGCCCGGCTGCGCATCATCGGCGGCACCTCGGGCAACGGCCACGGCGCGCTCGGTCCGCAGCAGTTGCGCGACCTCGCCGCGGACCTCGGCGTCGCCGACGCGGTCGATCTCGAACCCGCGGTCGACCAGGACACGCTCGCGCGGCGATACCGGGCGGCCGACGTCGTCCTGGTCCCGTCGCGCTCGGAGACCTTCGGGCTGGTGGCCCTGGAGGCGCAGGCGTGTGGGGTGCCGGTCGTGGCGGCCGATGTCCCGGGCCTGTTAGCGGTCGTGGGCGCCGGCGGCACCCTGGTCGCCGGCCACGAGCCGGCCGACCACGCCCGGGCCGTGACCGCCTACCTCGCCGACGCCGACCGGCGTGCGGCTGCGGCCACGGCCGGGACCGACACCGCCCGTTCGGCCTCCTGGGAGCACACCGTCGACCGGCTCCTGACCGTCTACGGTGAGGTGGCCGACGACCGCGAGGAGCTCGCGGTCTGACGGCGCGACGTCACGGCGGGGCGACGGGCGAGGAGGCGACGACGTGTCCGGCACCGAATCGAGCGACACCGCGACGGCCACCCGGGACCGGGCGAGGCAGGCCCTGCTGGACACCATGACCGCGGCGGGACTGGCCGTGGACCACGTCGGCGAGGAGCGCTGGCTGACGATGCTGTCGGGGGAGTGGAAGCGCACCATCCCGCTGCTGCTCGACCTCGAGGAACGCCACCTCAAGGTCACCTCGCTGCTGGCGGGGGTGCCCGACGAGGGCCACGCCGAGGTCTACCGGATCCTGCTGCAGAAGAACCAGCGGCCGCTGCCGGTCCACTTCGCCCTCGACGACGAGGGCGACCTGATCCTGACCGGGCGGGTGCCGCTGGTCGCACTGGACGAGCGCGGGGTCGACGAACTGCTCGGCGCGGTGCTGGCGCTCAGCGACGAGACCTTCAACCAGGTCCTGCGCACCGGCTTCGCCGGCTACCTCGAGGTCGAACAGCGCTGGCGGGCGAAGAACGGCATGCCCCCCAACCCGGTCGGTGAACCGCGCCGGTCCCCGGCGGATTCCGGCGACGCCACCAGCGCGTAGCCTGTCACGGTCCCCGTACGAGGATCCGAGGCACGTTGGACGGCACGCTGGCGATCATCGGCACCGGCCGCATCGGCGAGGCCCTGCTGCGCGGCCTGCTCCGCTCGGGGTGGGTCGAGCCCGCCCAGGTGGTGGCCACCGCGCGCCGCGACGAGCGCTGCGCCGAGCTGGCCGAGACCCACGGCGTCAAGGCGACCACCGACAACCGGGCGGCGATCGAGGCCGCCGACGTGGTGCTGCTCGCCCTCAAACCGCAGACCATCCTCACGGTGGTGGCGGAGGTCGCCGACGCGTTCCGGCCGGACCAGACCGTCATCAGCGTCGCCGCCGGTACCCCCACGTCGGCGCTGCAGGACGCGACGCCCGACGGCATCCCGTTCGTGCGGGTGATGACGAACACGCCGGTGCAGGTCGACGAGGCCATGTCCGTGGTGAGCGCCGGGACGCACGCCGGCGAGCGCGACCTCGAGGTGGCCGAGGAGATCCTGTCGCACGTCGGCCGGGTCGTGCGGATGTCGGAGGAGCACCTCGACTCCGTCACGGCGCTGTCGGGTTCGGGCCCGGCCTACTTCTTCCTGCTGGCCGAGGCGATGATCGACGCCGGCATCCTGCTCGGACTGCCACGGGACGTCTCGACGGAGCTCATCATCCAGACCATGGTCGGCAGCGCGAAGATGCTCCGGGACACGGGGATGCACCCCGTCGAGCTACGCGAGATGGTGACCTCGCCGGGCGGCACCACCATCGCCGCGATCCGGCAACTCGAGACGGCCCGTGTCCGAGCGGCGTTCCTGGACGCGATCGAGGCGGCCAAACTGCGTGGTGAGGAACTCGCGCGCGGGACCTGAGGGCGCCGCCGCGCGCGCGTGACGTCCCTTCGGCCGAGGTTGTTTCGCTGATCGCTCGACCGATGAGACGTTTCCTACGACCGCGGTGGTAGCGTCTGCCCACTCGGACGTTGAACGATGCTCCGTTGGAGGCAGCCGGGATGAGCGAACCGCTCGTCGTCGTCGACGGCGTGAACAAGTGGTTCGGTGACCTGCACGTGCTGCAGGACATCGATCTCACCGTGGACCGCCGCGAGGTCGTGGTGGTCATCGGGCCGTCGGGTTCCGGCAAGTCGACCCTGTGTCGCACGATCAACCGTCTCGAGCCGATCGACTCCGGGCGCATCCTCATCGACGGACAGCCGCTGCCGGCCGAGGGCAAGGCCCTCGCCGGTCTGCGCGCCGACGTCGGGATGGTGTTCCAGTCGTTCAACCTGTTCGCGCACAAGACGATCCTGCAGAACGTGACCATCGGACCGGTCAAGGTCCGGGGCAAGGGCAAGCAGGAAGCCGAGGCGCGGGCCATGGAGCTGCTCGAGCGGGTCGGCATCGCCAACCAGGCGTCGAAGATGCCGGCGCAGCTGTCCGGGGGACAGCAGCAGCGTGCCGCGATCGCGCGGGCCCTGGCGATGGAGCCCAAGGTCATGCTCTTCGACGAGCCGACCTCGGCGCTCGACCCGGAGATGATCTCCGAGGTCCTCGACGTGATGCTCGAGCTCGCCGAGGAGGGCACGACGATGGTCGTCGTGACCCACGAGATGGGCTTCGCACGGCGGGCCGCGCGGCGGGTGGTCTTCATGGACGGCGGGCGCATCGTGGAGACCAACACCCCCGACCGGTTCTTCGGTGATCCGCAGACCGATCGGGCCAAGGACTTTCTGTCCAAGATCCTCAACCACTGACCCCGCGGGGTCTCGTGCGCGCGCCCGGGAGCGCGCGACGACGACGGAGGGAACGAACGATGAAGATGCAGACCAAGCGCTGGCGCATCGCCGCGGCGCTCGCCGCGGCCGCGCTGGCCGCCTCCGCCTGTGGCGGTGACGACGACGCCGGTGGCGGTGCCGAGACCGGCGGCGAGGGCGATGGGGAGGCCGCCGCGCCTGCCGAGGCCCCGGAGTTCGAAGAGGGCTCCACGATGGCGCAGATCCAGGAGGCCGGCACCCTGCGGGTCGGGACCAAGGCCGACCAGCCGCTGTTCGGCGTCGAGGGCCCCGGCGGCTGGGAGGGCTTCGACGTGGAGATCGCCAAGCTGATCGCCGAAGGCATCTGGGGCGAGGGCGGCGCCGACAACGTCGAGTTCCAGGAGGCCGTGTCCGCCAACCGTGAGCCGTTCCTGCAGCAGGGCACGGTCGACATGGTCGTCGCGACCTACACCATCAACGACGAGCGCAAGGAGCTCGTCGGGTTCGCCGGTCCGTACTACATCGCCGGCCAGGACATCATGGTCGCTGCCGGGAACCCGGAGGGGATCGAGGGCATCGACGACCTCAACGGGCAGCCGGTCTGCTCCGTCGAGGGTTCGACGTCCATCGAGAACCTGCGCGAGATGGCGCCGGACGCCGAGGTCGTCGCGCTGGACGCCTACTCGGCCTGCGCCGAGGAGCTCGCCCAGGGCCGCGTCAACGCCGTCACCACCGACAACGTCATCCTCATCGGCCTGATCGACGAGCGTCCCGACGACTTCGAGCTCGTGGGCAACCCGTTCACCGAGGAGCCCTACGGCATCGGCGTCCCGCTCGAGCAGGACGACTTCCGGATGTGGATCAACGACCGGCTCGAGGAGATCTACGAGTCGGGCGAGTGGGAAGAGGCCTGGAACAACACCGCCGGTGCCGTCACCGGTGAGGCCCCCGAGCCGCCGCCGGTGGACCGCTACGAGAACTGACGGGACGTTCCCGGGGTCGCGTGGACACGCGGCCCCGGGGCGCACCGAACACGCGCCGGGCGTCGGGACCGTCGTGAGTTGCGGTGGTGACCGGCCCGGTCCTGGACCGCGAGGGAGGTGAGCGATGGGATTCGTCGAGACCCTCGGCAGCGAGCAGTTCCGCTCCCTGCTCGTCGCCGGCACCCGGACGACCCTCTACATGGCGGTGCTGTCCTACCTGCTCGCCTTTCTCATCGGGAACGTGATCGCGGCCTGCCGCGTCTCGCCGGTCCCGTTCCTGCAGCGGTTCGGCGCCGTCTACACCTCGATCTTCCGCAACACCCCCCTGCTGGTGCTGGCGATCCTCGTCTGGGTCGGCGGCGGCCGGGCCGGCTGGCCCTTCGGTCGCATCACCACGGCGGTCGTCGTGCTGGGGCTCTACACCGGCGCGTACATCGCCGAGGCGCTCCGCTCCGGCATCAACTCGGTGCCGCCGGGACAGGCGGAGGCGGCGCGGGCCATCGGCCTGCCGTTCGGCGGGGTGGTCGGCACGATCGTGCTGCCCCAGGCGATCCGCACCGTCATCCCGCCGCTGGGCAACCTCTGGATCGCCAACCTCAAGAACACCTCGGTCTTCCTGGTCATCGGCGTCAACGAGCTGACCCGGGCCGGGCGCAACATCGGCCAGGCGACCAACGACTACGTCAGCGCCTTCCTGGTCGTGGTCGTCATCTACCTCGTGCTGGTCTACGGCTCGGCACAGATCATCAACCTGCTCGAACGGCGCCTGGAGATCGCCCGATGAGGGCGGCGCAGGCGCGTCCGTCGCGCGCGACGGTGGAGGTGGGCCGATGAGCGGCGTCATCGCCGAGGAGCTCGGTCCTCGCGGCCGCAAGCGGGTCCGGCTGGCGACGATCGTCGCCGTCGTGCTCATCGCGGCGTTCTTCGCGTGGCTGGTCATGCGCCTGGCGGCCGAGGGCCAGTTCGAGGGGCGCCTGTGGGAGCCGTTCATCGATCCGGCGTCGGTGGGCTTCCTCCTCGAGGGCGTGGTCGGGACGCTGCGGGCCGCGCTGGTGGCGATGGTCATCGCCGCGTCCCTCGGCCTGGTGCTGGCGCTCGGCCGGCTCTCGCCGATCGCCCCGCTGCGGTGGATCAGCGGGCTGATCGTGGACGTCTTCCGCGGCCCGCCGGTGCTGCTGTGGATCTTCTTCTCGTTCTTCGCGCTGCCCCAGGTGCTGCCCGGCCAGCTGGGCGTGACGGTCGGCCGCAACCCGCTCTACGCGCTGGTCATCGGCCTGTCCGCCTACAACATGGCCGTGCTGGCCGAGATCTACCGCGCCGGCATCCTGTCGCTGGACCGCGGCCAGCGCGAGGCCGCCCTGGCGGTCGGCATGCCGCGCGGCATGGCCATGCGGCTGGTGATCCTGCCCCAGGCACTGCGGCGGATGATCCCCGCCATCCTGGCCCAGCTCGCGACGCTGACGAAGGACACGGCGCTCGGCTACATCATCGCGGTGCCGGCCGACCTGGCCGGGCGTGGCCGTCGGCTGGCCCAGTTCGCCCCCATCAACGACCTGCAGACCTGGTTCGTCGTCGGCGTGCTGTACTTCGTCGTCATCTGGGGGCTCATGCGTCTGGCCCGCAACCTGGAGACCCGGCAGCGGCGCAGCCTCGGTGCCGGTGGCATGCAGGTGCGCGGCGAGGCCGATCTCGCGGCCCTGGACGAGGACGCCGCCGAGGTGAAGGCCTGACCCCATCGAGGGGCGCGGTCACCGGGCGAAGGTGACGACCGTCTCCACGTGGTGGGTGAGCGGGAACAGGTCCAGCGGGCGCGCCGCCGTCAGGCGGTAGCCGCCGGCGACCAGTGCCTTGGCGTCGCGTGCCAGCGCGGCCGGGTCGCAGGCCACGTACACGATCGTCGCGGGTGCCAGCGCCACGAGGTCGTCGACGACGTCCTGGCCGGCGCCCGTGCGCGGGGGGTCGAGCACCACGACGTCGGGCGGGTCCATCGGGCCCTCGCCGCGGCGGGCGGCGCGCAGGAAGCGGTGGACGGCCTCGGCCGCGACCTCGAGGTCCAGGCCGGCGTCCGTGGCGTTGCGGGACGCCCACGCGGCCGCCGGCTCGTGGCCCTCGACGGCCACGACCTCGGCCCCCGCCCGCGCGAGCGGTAGCGACAGCAGCCCGACGCCGGCGTAGAGGTCCCACACCAACGCACCGTCCACGCCGCCGGTCTTGGGCGAGCCGACGGCCTCCAGCACGTGGTGGACCAGTGCCTCGGCACCTGCCGTGTTGTTCTGGAAGAACGAGGTCGCGTCGAACCGGTAGCGGAGGCCGGCGACCTCCTCGGCCAGCACGCCGTCGCCGCGCATGGCGACCACGCTGCCGTCCGGCTGCTCCAGCAGCAGGTCGAACGGGCCCTCCGGCAGCTCCAGCCCGCCCGGGCCCGGTGCCAGGACGACCGCCCGGTGCTGGCCATGGGCGCGGACGGTCACCTCGGCGGCCGAGGTGGTGCCGATTGCCTCCACCACCTCCTGCACGCCGGGAGCGAGCGCGCGGCAGGTGGTGGCCGGGACCACCTCGTGGCTGCCGGGCAGGAAGAACCCCAGACGTCCGTCGTCGTCGACGTGGAAGCGGGCCCGGTTGCGGTAGCCGGTGGCGGGACCGACCTCACGACAGACGTCGACCGGGGGAGCGGCCAGGCCGCCGAGCCGCTCGAGCTGCTCACGCACCACCCGCGTCTTCAGCCGGCGTTGGCCGGCCGCGGTGACGTGCTCCAGGTCGCAGCCGCCGCAACGGTGACGTTGCGGGTCGTCGTCGGCGGCGCGGTCGGGGCTGGGCCGCAGCATTTCGACGAGCTCGGCCCGGGCCCACCGCTTGCGGTCGTCGGTGACGCGGAGTCGGACCCGCTCGCCGGGCAGCGCGCCGGGCACGAACACGGCCTTGCCCTCGATGCGCGCGACGCCCTCACCGCCGTGGGTGAACCCGTCGACGTCGGCCTCCTGGACCTCACGCGACAGCGGCACCCGGCGCTTCGGTGACGGGGCGCTCACGCCGATGGCCCGGCGCCGTCCAGGGCGGCGTCGACAGCGACCAGGACGATCTCGAGGTGGGCGGCGCCCCGCTCGGCGTACCGGGCGGCATCGTCCATGGTGGTGGCGCCGGCGGTGAGGTAGGCCCAGGCCAACGCCCGCGTGCCGTCACCCGGCAGCTCACGGACCAGCTGCTCCGCCGATTCGAGGTCGCCGACCCCGTCCATCTGCTCCTCGACGAGCGCGACCATCCCGGCCGGGTCCCGCTGCCAGGCCCCGAGGTCGCCCGCGAGCGGGTCGCGCAGGGCGTCGGCGACCCCGCGCCCGAGCGAGCCGCCGGCGTCGTTGGCCGCGGTCAGCGCCAGCGTCAGGGCGTCGTCGGCCTCGCCGGCGCCGCCGCGCTCCTCGACCGTGGTGCCGGGGAAGATCGGACGACCCGGCGGGGTCCCGGAGCCGGCGCCGTCGACCAGCACGGCCAGCGCCTGCTGCGCGGCCTGGCGCGCCGCGGCCGGCTCGGGCGCCTGTCCCGCCTCGGTCAGCAGGTCGCGCGCCTGCTCGACGGCGGCCGTGAGCTCGTTCGTGGCGGCTAGCAGGGCGTCACGTTCCGGCTGCGGCGTGGCCTGCTCGGCCGGCGCCTCGGCGCCTTCCGCGCTCGGCTGGTCCGGCAGCTGCGGTTCGGCGCAGCCGAGCAGCCCTGCGGTCAGCAGGACGGCGACGGACAGCTGTGGAGCACGCACGGGCGTCATCCTCGCGGATCGTCCCCGCCCTCCGCCACCCGCGTGTCACGGCCGCGCGGGCGGGCCACGGCCGGATCCGGGTGGCCCAGCACGGCCAGCCACCCGTCCCGTTCGCGTTGGTCGTCGATCACCAGCCCGGCGGCGCGCAACGGTGCCAGCGCGACGTCGTGGCGCTCCACGGTGATGCCGCTGACGACCAGGGCCCGTCCCGCGGCGCGGACCAGCCCCGCCGCCAGGTCCGCGACCACGTCGGTGACGAGGTTGGCCACGACCACGTCGACCCCGTCTCCCAGCGCGTCCACGCTGGCGACGGCGGTCCGGACCGTGACGTCGTTGGCGCGGGCATTGTCCGCGGTCACCGCGACGGCGTCCGGGTCGATGTCGACCGCGAACACGTCGGCGCCCAGCCGCGCGGCCGCGATCGCGAGGATCCCGGTCCCGCACCCGACGTCGGCCACCTCGGTGTCCGTCAGGTCCAGGCGGTCGAGCAGCTCCAGGCACAACGTGGTCGTGGCGTGGTGGCCGCTGCCGAACGCCCGGCCCGGGTCCAGGACGATGGTGGACTCGCCGGGCACGGGCCGGTGCTCGTCGGCGAGCCAGGTCGGTACGACGGCGAAGCGGCCGGCGCGCACGGGCCGGATCGTCGCCTTCCACTCGGCCTGCCAGTCGCGGTCGGGCTCGTCGGCCCAGGACCCGCCCGGCGGGACGGCAGGGGTCGGCTCGCGGAACCACGCCACCAGGGTGGTCGGCCGTTCCCAGACACCCAGCGCGCCGGCGGCCCACAGGTGGGCGGCGAGCAGTTCGGCCGCGCCCGGATCGCTGGGCAGCTCGTAGCGGACCGTGCCGCGACCGGCCGGGGTCATCGACGACCTCCGGAACGGCTGCGGACAGGGAGCGGCCCCGTGCGACGGGGGGACACACGGGGCCGCGGTGACCCTCTCGGATCACGTCGCGAACTATACACCGACGCCGCCCGCGCACGTCCAGTTCCGCGCGGTATGGCCCGCACGCGCGCCATCTTCATTCGTTCGGGCCACGGTCCCGGTCCGTCGGGACCTCGGCGTCCGGCTCGTCGGGTGCGGCGTCGCGGCGTTCGACGAGCCCGGGCGGGGCACCGTTGGGTCCCGACTCCAGCAACTGGTGCTCGAGCACCTCGTACTCCTCGCCCGCCGCGCTGATCAGGGCGGTCACGATCGCGACCGCCGGGATGGCGAGCAGGGCGCCGGTCGCGCCCGCCAACGCACCGCCCGCCAGCACGGACAGGAACGCCACGGCGGGATGCAGCTCCAGGGTGGTCGCCGTGATGCGAGGGACCACGAGGTAGTTCTCGATCTGCTGGTAGACGACGATGGCGGCCAGCACCCACAGTGCCTGGCCGACGGACTCGGCCAGCGCGACCACCAGCGGCAGCGCGCCGGCGAGGTAGGTGCCGATCGCCGGGATCAGCGAGGAGATCAGGCCCACCCAGATCCCCAGCGCCACCGCGTAGTCGACGCCGATGATGCTGAACACCGCGATGTGGAAGATCGAGGAGACCACCGCGGTCAGCACCCGGCTGTAGACGTAACCGCCGGTCTTGGCGATGGCCAGCTCCCACAGGCCGAGCACGCGCACCTGGTCGCGGGGTTCCAGGCGGCTGGCCAGCCGCTGGCGCAGGCGCGGGCCGTCCGCGACGAGGTAGAAGGTCACCAGGCCGATCGTGGCCATCTGGAACAGGCCGCCCAGCAGGGTCTGGCCGACGCCGACGGCGCCGCGGCCGACCACCGCGGCTCCCGACGCGACCCGGTCCGGCAGCGTCCGCTGCTGTTCGTCGAGCCAGTCCGCGACCGCCTGACCGACCTCGGCGGGCAGCAACTGCGTGGCCCGGTCGGCGAGGTCGCCCAGCAGCGTCGGGCCGGCCGCCAGCAGGTTGCGCACCTGGTCGACGACGAGGTTCGTCATGGCCGCGAAGAAGCTGCCGAACAGCACCAGGCCGGCCAGGAAGACGATCCAGGTGCCGAGCCCGCGTCGCACGCCGCGGCGTGCCATCCACTGCACGGCCGGTTCCATCGCGAAGGACAGGAACAGCGACACGATCAGGATGACGATCAGGCCCTGGATGCGGCCGAGCACCGCCGTGGCCGCCTGGGCGAACAGCAGCCCGAGACCGACGCCGACGGCCAGGGGCAGCGTGCGGCCGCGCACCCAGCTGCGGGGCCGCCAGCCCCACAGGTCGGGGGCGGCATCGCGGCTGCCGTCGTCCGCCGGGGAGCCGCGTCGCGGCGAGGGTCCGTCCATCGCGCGCAGCGTAGGCGCTGGCGGCCTCGTGGCCGCGGCAACGCGGACGGGGCCGATCCGCGGCGCGCGGGTGCGTACGGGCCCGGCGGTAGGCTCCGCGTCCGTCCTCGAGCCCCGGTGAGCCGTGCCGTCCGACCTGCCTTCCCGCGACGCGGCCCAGGACGCGGCCATCGTCGTCCGGGGCCTGGTCAAGCGTTACGGGCGCACCACCGCCGTCGACGGTCTGGACCTCGAGGTGGCCCGCGGCGAGACGCTCGCGCTGCTCGGCCCCAACGGCGCGGGCAAGACGACCACGGTGGAGTGCTGCGAGGGCTACCGCCGCCCCGACGCCGGCACCGTCCGCGTGCTGGGCCTGGACCCGCGTGCCGACGCGTCCCGCCTGCGCCCCCGGGTCGGGCTCATGCTGCAGGAGGGGGGCGTCTACCCGATGGCGAGGCCGGCCGAGGTGCTGCGGCTGTTCGCCAGCTACTACGCCGACCCGCTGGACCCCGAAGCGCTGCTGGAGCGGGTCGGTCTGGACGAGGCCCGCCGGACCCGGTTCCGGGACCTGTCGGGCGGGCAGAAGCAGCGCCTGTCGCTGGCGCTCGCGCTGGTGGGCCGCCCGGAGGTGGTGTTCCTCGACGAGCCGACCGCGGGCCTGGACCCGGCGGCACGCCGGCTCACCTGGCAGCACGTGCGCGAACTGCAGGGGCAGGGGGTCGCGGTCGTGCTGACCACACACCTGCTGGACGAGGCCGAGGAACTGGCCGACCGGGTCGCGATCATCGACCACGGGCGCCTGGTGGCGCTGGGCACCCCGGACGAGCTGACCCACGGCGAACGCGGCGAGCTGGAGTTCTCCGCCCGGCCCGCGCTGGACGTGGCCGCGATCGGCGCCGCCATCGGTGCCCCGGTCGAGGAGATCCGGTCCGGCCGCTACGTGGTGCACGCCCCGAACACCCCCCGCCTGGTGGCGGCCCTGGCGGACTGGCTGGCGCAGCACGACGTCGTGCTCGGCCACCTGCAGGCCGGCAAGGTCAGTCTCGAGGACGTGTTCCTGCGCCTGACCGCCGAGGAGACGTCGTGACCGCCTCCGCCCCCGGCCCCGTCGGCGACCGCCGGACCCCGCTGGCACGGGCGGTGCTGGCCCAGGCCGGCATGGAACTGCGCCTGCTGGTGCGCTCCGGCGAGTCGTTGCTGGTCACCCTCGGCATCCCGCTGGGCATCCTCGGCTTCTTCTCCGTGGTGGACGTGCTGCCGACCGGCGACGCCCCGGCCGTCGACTTCCTGGTACCGGGCGCGCTGGCGATCTCGGTCGCCGCGACCGGGCTGGTCGCGGTCGCGATCCAGACCGCGTTCGAGCGCAAGTACGGGGTGTTGAAGCGGCTCGGCGGCACGCCGCTGCCGCGCTGGGGCTTCCTCGTCGCCAAGGGCCTGGCGGTCGCCGCGATCCTGGCCGTGCAGAGCGCGCTGGTGGTCGGTCTGGCGGTCGGGGCGCTCGACTGGTCGCCGGCGGGCGGCGCCCTGCTGGCCCCACTGGCCGTGCTGGTCGGTGCCGTCACGTTCACCGGCCTGGGCCTGCTGCTGGCCGGCACCCTGCGGGCGGAGGCCACGCTCGCGCTGGCCAACGCGCTGTTCCTGGTGCTGCTGGTGGTCAGCGGGGTCGCCTTCGACGCCGACGCCCTGCCCGACACGTTGGCGGCGATCGGCCGGGCCCTGCCCGTCGGCGCGCTGGGCGAGGTGCTGCGAACCGCCTTCGCGGGCGAGGGCCTGGCCGTCGGGGCGCTGGCCGTCGTCACCGCTTGGGGCGTGGCGGCCGTGGCGCTGGCGGCCCGGACCTTTCGCTGGGAGCCCTGACCGGGCCGCGATCCGGCCGAAGGATTCGTGCCCACGGCGGCCGCTGGCTCGCGGCGTCACCCGCCCGGTCCCGGCAGCGCGCGCCGGCCCGGCCCGGTTGGGTCCGAACTGGGCCGAACGGCTACCCTCCGCGCCGAGGTGGGCCCACCGGATCAACCGGGCCCCTGCCTCCACGTGCACGGCCCTCCGCGTGTCGGGAGCCGCCGTGCAGGTCCCGGGGCGACGCCGCTCCGGAGACGACGTATCTCTTGAACATCCTGAGGAGAGCCACGTTGCGCGACCGGACCGCCAGGCGTGCCGCGACGCGTCGTCGGACGCGGGTGACCACGATCCTCGTGCTGGTGCTGGGGCTGGTGCTGACGGCGTGCACCGCGCCGCAGAGTGCCCTGGATCCCGCGGGGCCGTACGCCCAGGAGCCGCACGACCTGATCCGCCCGGTCTTCGCGATCGCGCTGTTCGTGTTCGTGCTCGTGCAGGGACTGCTCATCTACTCGGTGGTCAAGTTCCGCAAGCGCCCCGACGACGACGGCTCGCTGCCCGTCCAGGTCCACGGCAACACCCGCCTGGAGATCTTCTGGACCGTCGTCCCGGCCCTGATCCTGGCCGGCATCGCGGTACCCACGGTGCAGATGATCTTCTCCACCATGGACGAGCCCGAGGGTGACTACCTCACCGTCGAGGTCATCGGCCACCGCTGGTGGTGGGAGTTCTACTACCCCGACTACGACATCTACACGGCCAACGAGATCGTCATTCCGGTGGACACGCCCGTCCGCCTGGAGATGACGGCCACGGACCCGGCCCGCTCGCCCGACCTCGGCGTGATCCACTCGTTCTGGATCCCGCAGTGGGCCGGCAAGCAGGACGTGGTGCCCGGCCAGACCACCTTCCTGAACATCCAGGCGAGCGACACCGGCCGCTACCTCGGCCAGTGCGCGGAGTACTGCGGCCTGTCGCACGTCAACATGCGCATCCGCGGCGAGTCGCTGGAGCAGGCCGACTTCGAGGCCTGGGTGGAGAACCAGCAGTCGCCGGCGGTCCAGCCGACCGACGGCCTGGCCGCCGAGGGCGCGGAGCTCTTCGGCGCCGCGTTCGACACCGACATCGGCCAGCGCAGCTGCGCCGCCTGTCACCAGATCTGGAACGGCGAGGGCCAGCGCTCGCCCGGTGTCGGTCCCGACCTGACGCACTTCGCCAGCCGCGAGGAGTTCGCGGGCGCCATCTTCGAGACCAACGAAGAGAACCTGCGCGAGTGGCTGCGCAACCCGCCGGCGATGAAGCCGATGCAGCCGGAGAACCAGGTCGGCATGCCCAACCTCAACCTGACCGAGGAAGAGATCGACGCCCTGGTCGCCTACATGCTGGCCCTGGAGTGATCCACCGGACCGAGAGCTGACGGTGGCGCTGGCCCGTGTCGTGACGACCGGGCCGGTGGCCGAACACGAGGAACCACCATGTCGCACAGCACGACGACGACGGGCCGTCGGAGCGTCTTCTCCCGCCCGACGGCCGAGACCGGCTTCTCGAGCTGGATCACGACGACCGATCACAAGAAGATCGGCATCATGTACTTCTTCACCGTCCTGGTGTTCTTCTTCCTGGGCGGGGTGGAGTCGGGCGTCATCCGGGCCCAGCTCGCACAGGCCGAGCAGTCGCTGGTCACGCCGGAGATCTACAACCAGGCCTTCACGATGCACGGCATCACGATGGTCTTCCTCGTCGTGATGCCGCTGTCGGCGGCGTTCTTCAACTACCTCATCCCGCTGCAGATCGGCGCCCGCGACGTCGCCTTCCCCCGCCTGAACGCGTTCAGCTACTGGATGTACCTCTTCGGCGGGATCTTCCTGTACTCGTCGTTCCTGCTCGGCGGCGCCCCCAACGGCTCGTGGGTCGGCTACGCGCCCCTGTCGATCGACTCCGTGTCGAACATGGCCTTCTACGCCGTGGGCATCCAGCTGCTGGGCGTCAGCTCGCTGGCCGCGGCGGTCAACTTCATCGTCACCATCCTGAACATGCGCGCGCCGGGCATGACCTTCATGCGCATGCCGATGTTCATCTGGATGTCGCTGGTCACCAACTTCCTGCTGCTGTTCGCGCTGCCGATCATCGCGGTGGCGCTGTTCATGCTGCAGTTCGACACGGTCTTCGGCGCCCAGTTCTTCAACCCCGCCACCGGCGGTGACCCGATCCTGTGGCAGCACCTGTTCTGGCTGTTCGGGCACCCCGAGGTCTACATCATGATCCTGCCGGCCATGGGGATCGTGTCCGAGATCCTGCCGGTGTTCAGCCGCAAGCCGCTGTTCGGCTACGCCGCCGTGGCCTTCGCCGGCGCCGCCATCGGCTTCATCGGCTTCGGGGTGTGGGCCCACCACATGTTCACGTCCTCGATCGGCCCGGTCGCCCGTTCGGCGTTCGCGCTGTCGACGATGTTCATCGCGGTCCCGACCGGCATCAAGATCTTCAACTGGGTGTTCACCATGTGGGGCGGCAAGCTGCGCTTCACGACCCCGATGCTGTTCTCCATCGGGTTCGTGTCGATGTTCACCATCGGCGGGCTGTCCGGCGTCACGCACTCGATCGTGCCCCACAACGCCCAGCAGCACGACACCTACTACGTGGTGGCCCACTTCCACTACGTGCTGTTCGGTGGCGCGCTGTTCGGGCTGATCGCCGGGATCTACTACTGGTTCCCGAAGGTCACCGGCCGGCTGATGTCCGAACGGCTCGGCAAGGCCCACTTCTGGACCTGGCTGCTGGGCTTCAACCTCACCTTCGGGCCGATGCACATGTCCGGCCTGCTCGGTCAGCCGCGGCGCACCGCCGTGCTGCCCGGCGAGCTCGGCGGCACGGTGGAGCTGTACAACCTGCTCAGCTCGCTCGGCCTGCTGGTCCTGGTCGTCTCCGCGCTCATCTTCCTCTACAACCTGGTCGTCTCGATCAAGTCGGGCGTGGCGTCGGGTCCGGACCCGTGGGACGCGCGCACGCTCGAGTGGCTGTCCGCGTCGCCGCCGAAGCACTACAACTTCGACGTCATCCCCACGATCAGCCACCGCGACGAGTTCTGGCACCGCAAGTACGCCGAGGACGAGGCGGGCCGGCCGGTCGCGGTTCCCGCCGGCGCGTCCGAGGAACACGGCGACGGCCACGACGACCGCGGCGAGCACATCCACATGCCGGACCCGTCGTACTGGCCGCTGGTGATGTGCCTCGGATTCTTCCCGCTGGCGTACGGCCTGATCGGCCCGATCTGGCCCGCGATCATCGTCGGCGTCGTGTGGATCATCATCGGCTACTTCGGCTGGATCATCGAACCGGTGGCGGAGGGCGACGACGACGACCCGGTCGTCGAGGACCCCGACGCCCACCGGTCCGGGGTCGCGGCCCACTGACCCGACACCACCCGTAGAACCACTGCGGTCCCGCCGCACCAGCGTCATCAGCGCACGCGGCGGGACCGGCGACACCGGAAGGCAGCAGACGTGGCGGCAGGCGTCCACGAGACCACCCTGGGTCTCGACCACCGCAAGCTCGCGATGTGGGTGTTCCTGGGCTCCGAGTTCCTGTTCTTCGGAGCCTTCGTCTCGGCGTACGTCCTCTACCTGGACGCCACGGCGGGCGGCCCCGGTATCGAGATCTTCGATATCCCGTTCACCTCGATCAGCTCGTTCGTGCTGCTGATGAGCTCGCTGACGATGGTGCTGGCCCACAACGCCCACGTGCGCCGGGACATGCGCCGGATGCGGATGTGGATCCTGGCGACCGCCGGGCAGGGAGCGGTCTTCCTCGGCGGCCAGGTCTTCGAGTTCACGGTCTTCTACCGCGAGGGCCTGAACCTGACGCAGAGCCCCTTCGCCTCCGGCTTCTTCGTCCTCACCGGCTTCCACGGGCTGCACGTCTTCGTGGGCATCCTGCTGCTGCTGAGCCTGTACTCGCTCTCGCTCACCGGCAAGGTCAAGCCCAACCAGGACCTCAAGACCGAGATGATCGGCCTGTACTGGCACTTCGTCGACATCATCTGGGTCGTCATCTTCACCGTCGTCTACCTGATCCCGGAGCTCGCGATGGTGGACTGACGCTCCGGCACCAGACGCCGGCGCGCCGCCACCACGACCTGACGAGGACGCACGATGAGCAGCACCGAGACGCACTCCCCGGCCGACGCCGAGGGGTACGACGACCACCATCCCACCCCGCGCGACTACGTCCGGATCGCGATCATCCTCGCGATCCTGACCGCGCTGGAGGTGTCGACCTACTTCGTCGACTTCGGTGGCGTCGGGATCCCGCTGCTGATCGTGTTGATGATCATCAAGTTCATCCTGGTCGCCGGGTTCTTCATGCACCTGCGCTTCGACACCAAGCTCTACAGCCGGTTCCTGTACGGCGGTCTGCTCCTCGCGGTCGGGCTGTACACGGCCACCCTTATCGTCATGTTCTTCGACCAGGCGCCCACCATCTGACCGCCGTCGTCACCGTCCGACCCGAGGCCTGATCCGTGAAGACCGAGTTCCGCAACCGGGTGTTCCTCCCGATCGTGCTGCCGCTGGCGCTGCTGCTGTCCATGGCGCTGTTCATCGGTGCGGTCGCCGCGATCCTGCTGTTCAACACGCACGAGGGTGCGCTGGTGATCGCGGCCGTGGCCGCCGGCGGCATCCTGCTGACCGTCTCGCTCGCGGCCTCGCAGGACCGGCTCGACGCACCCCGCAAGGCGGTCGTGACCTTCGCGGCCATCGTGCCATTCGCCCTCGGCGGCGCCTACGCGGCCGGCCTGCTCGGCGACATCGCCGACGAGGACCGCAACATCAACGCCGAGCCGCTGCTGGTCGTCCCCGACGACGCGCCGATCATCGCGGCGGAGAACTCGGTCGACTTCTGCATCCCGACCGACGGCGGGTGCGAGGAGGCCGACCTGTGGGAAGTCACCCCGTCCGCCGAGGCGGAGACCATCGTCTTCCTGTTCGACAACCGTGAGGCCGGCGTCCAGCACAACGTCGTGGTCACGGAACTCGAGGGCGACGTGGACGACCCGGCGCCCACCGGCGAGACGTTCCTCGAGTCCACCCTGGTGACGGGCCCGGTCGAGGACCCCTACATCGACGAGTCGCTCACCTGGGAGGACCTGCCGGAGCAGTGGTTCTTCTACTGCGAGGTGCACCCGAACATGAACGGCGTCGGCACGGTCGTCGCCGAGGGCTGACCGGCCGACCCGGCGGGCCGGTGCGTCCGGCCGCGTGAGCCGTCACCGCGTACGAGCCGACCCCAGCGGTCGGCTCGACGCCTGTCCGGGGGCGGTGAGCTCGTCGGGACGCAGCGTCAGGGCGAGCTCCGGCGCCAGCACGACCCAGCTCCCCGCGTCGGTTCGGGCCAGTCCGTAGGCGTCCTGGGTGACGTCGGCGAGGTGGGTGCCCGTGGCGGCGTCGTGGACCTGCGCCAGCCCGCGCGGGGCCCGCTCGACGGGCACCACCACCAGCGGTCCGTGCAGCCAGGCCGAGCCCCGGGCGGCCGTGAAAGGGGCGGGCAGCGCCCCGCTGCCCAGCACCTCGCCGGTGTCGCGGTCGAGCTCCAGCAGCTCGCCCCGGCCCGTGAGGGTGGTGACGGTGTCGGCCGCCGCGGCGAAACCGCTGCAGCAGCCGGTGCCGGGCGGCAGTTCGGTGGTCCACCGCCGTCGCCCGCCGTCGAGGTACTCGACCGTCGTGTCGGTCCCCCACAGCAGCACGTCGTCGCGGACGAACAGGCTGGACAGCGGGTGCGCCACTTCCTCGATCAGCGTGCCGTCGGCGGCGTCGACGGCCAGTCCGTGCCCGCTCGCGGTCACGACCACCAGCTCGCCGAGCGGTGCGAGACGTGCCCCCGGGCGCTCGGTGGCCCGCTCCCAGACCCCCTCGCCGTCCGTCGGATCGAGGCCCCGGAGCGTGCCGTCGACGTCCTGCAGCACCGGCCGGGCCGCGGTCAGCACGGCGTTGGCGCCGTCGCGACGCCAGCGGCGCTCGCCGGTGTCGGCGTCGACGGCCAGCACGGCGACGGACGACGTCAGCCCCTCGCGCACCCGGACGGCGAGGTACCACGTGTCGCCCGCCGCGCGTGCGGCCCGGGCACCGACGGCGCCCGCCAGGCCCTGCTCCCAGCGCGGCTCACCCGTGTCCGCGTCGACGGCCACGAGCCGGTTGCCCGCCCCTACGAGGACAAGGGTGTCCGCGCCCTCGACGGGCACCACGCTGGCCGGCGCCGCCGTCTGCAGCTCCAGCGAGGCGCCCCAGCGCCAGCTGCCGGAACGCACGTCGAACCCGCTCAAGCCGTCCGGCACCAGTGCGGCCAGCACCCCACCGTCCGTGACGGCCGCCGGCCCCGCGCCGGGCGGGGTCGCCGGCAGCCGCCAGCGCAGGCACCCGATGTCGGACCGGCAGCGGACGGGGGCCGGAGGCGTGTCCGCACGGGTCGGCGGTGCCACGTCCCCGGGTGGGGCCGGTGCGGGCGGGGGGAGCTCGACGTCCAGCTCACCGGCCTCGAAGCCGTCCGCCGACGGCCAGGACGCGGCGACCTGCGCGGCACCGAACACGGCCGCCGCGACCACGACCGGCACCAGCCCACCGCCGACCAGCCAGCGCCGGCGTGCCGGCGCGCGACGGCGCCGTCGGGAGCCGGAGGCCCGGAGCGCCGACCCGCACCGGCCGCACCAGCGGGCGCGGCGGTCGCGCCAGACCGCCCCGCACGTCCCGCAGGTCAGCTCGCCGATCACCCGCCTCCCGGCCCGCGGCTCACGGTAGGAGTTCGGATCCGGGGCGGCCACGGTCGTGGTGACCGAGGTCCAGTACCAGCGCGGCACGGGGTGCCAGCACGAGCCAACGGTCACGTCCGAGCCGCTCGGCGTGATAGGCGGCATACGTGATCCCCGCGAGCCGGCGGCCCGAGTCGGTCTCGACCACCTCGACCAGCCCGCCGGGGATCCCGGGTACCTGCCGCAGCTGCAGCGATCCGCCGCCGGCCCCTCGCCACAGGGGCGCCAGGACGGCCGCCATGGTCCGGTCGAGGTCCTCGGGGTCCGCGACGGCCGTGGTGGCGACGATCCGCCGATCGGGGCCGTGGATGTCACGCCAGGGCAGCGCAGCGTCGGTCGCCGGCAACGTCCCGACGAGCTCCCGGACATGGCGACCCTCCCGCACGTGCACGACCAGCAGCCACTGCCCCTCCACCAGCCGCGCGGTCAGCACCTCGCCGTTCCCGGCGAGCTCGCCACGCCAGCGCTCGTCCCCGTCTGCCGCCGCGAGCGCCACCAGTTCGCCGGGGCGCGGGCTGACGAGCACCGCGGCCGCGCCGCGGACGGCGGTCACCCGCGGGACGGGATGGTCGGCCCGGATGCCGAGGTCGGTGTGCCAGCGTCGGCGCCCGTTGGCCAGGTCGTAGGCCCCGACGCCCCTACCCTCGGCGAGCACCAGGAGCTCGTCGGTCGCGGCGGCCAGGGCCGGGCCGTGGTGCGGAGCATCGGTGGTGAAGTGCAGACACCCGTGCACCGTGTGGCACGTCAGCGGGCTGGCGGGCCGGAATCGATCTGCCCGGGGCGTGGACGCGCCGGCCGCCGACGCGTCCGGCGGCTGCAGCGCCGGTGAGCCGTCGCCGGCGGCGGCCACCGTCGGGCCGTGCGGTGCCGGCGGGAGGAACGTCATCAGGTGCACGTCGCGAGCAGACGGTGCCGTCCAGACGACGACGATCAGCACCGCGGCGACGGCGGAAAGGACCGCTGGCGCCCAGGGGCTCGCGGACCGCGTCCGACCCGACGGCGCCCACGGCTCGGTCGCCAGGGCGGCACCGCACCGGCCACACCACCGATGGCGATGATCGGGCCAGCTCGCGCCGCAGACGGCGCACTTCCGGGCTGCCACGCTCTGCTCCTGCGCGACGACGACGCTACGCCGGTCGTCGCGGCCGCGACAGGTCCTGCCGAGCTCAGTCCGCGGGCCGCGCAGCGACGGGACCGGCGTCATCGGTCCGGCCGGTGCCGTCCAGCGTGATGCCGGCCGCCTCGGCGGCGTGCGGGAGCCCGATGCGTGGCGCCGCGCCCAGCAGTTGCGGCAGCAGGGCCTCGGCGGCCGCCCGGCCGACCGCGGCGTGCGCCGCCGGTGGCCAGTGGATGCCGTCGACGTTGAGCCCGTCGAGGTGGGCCACGACGTGCTCCCAGACCGCGACGCCGGCGAACCCGTGGGCGCGGGCCAGGGCGAGCTGCTGTGCCTCGGCGTCGGCGAACCGGGGGTGGCGGTGGCCGTAGTAGGCCGAGCGGTGGCTGGTCGGCCCCAGCACGACACCGGCGGCGCGGCCCCAGGTCAGGCCCCGGACCTGCTCGAGCAACTGCGAGAAGAGGCGGACGAACTCGGTCGCCGGCGTGCGGCGCAGCCGCGCACCCGTCAACCGGACGAGCTGCGGATAGGCGGCGCGGGACCACGCGCGGGCGCGGCGGCGGACCGGCGCCGGCCACAGGTAGGGCAGCGTCGCCTCCAGCGCGGCCGGCACGCCCGCCGGCGCGTGGTCGAAGCTGCCCAGCCCGACGACCACGGCGTCGGCCTTCGCCAGGACGTCGAACTGCAGGTGCTGGTCCTTCAACACCGCGCGGGCCGCATCGCGCACCGTCTGGCCCGGTCTGGCGCACACCGTGACCGCCACCGGGCGACCCAGCGCGTCCTCGAGTTGGCGCGCCAACACGTTCGGGTACAGGTGCGCGGCGGTGGGCAGCTGCGGGCCGGTGTCGTCGATGAACGCGGTCGAGTCCCCGAGCACGGCCACGGACAACGGCCCGGGCCCGGGCGCCGTGCTCACTGCGCGTGCGCGTCGCGGGCGACCGGCTCCTCGGCGATGCCGGGGCCGGTGGGCAGGTCCGGCAGGGGGCGTGCCCGCACCCAGCTCGCCACCGCCGTGGCCCACACCAGGGCGGCGCCGAGGATGTGCGCGGCCACGAGCGCCTCGGGGATGCCGAGCGCGTACTGGGTGTAGCCGATGGCGCCCTGGATCAGCTCGAGCGCCAACAGCAGGCGCAGCGCCCGGCGCAGGCGGGACGGCCCCGACCGCCACGTCACGGCCACCAGGGCGACCGTGAGGCCCAGCAGCAGCCACACCGCGTCGGCGTGCGCGATCGCGACGAACCGGATGTCGACGCCGAGCCGTGCCACCTCGGGGTCGCCGGCGTGCGGCCCCGCCCCGGTCACGATGGTGCCCAGCACCAGCACCGCGCCGGCCACCACCAGCAACGCCGTCGTCGCCCAGCGCACGCCGGCCGTGGCGGGCAGGCGGTCCTCGGGATCACGTGCGGGCGGGCGCACGTACTCGTGCAGCCCGACCGCGACGGCGATCAGCACCATGGACAGCAGGAAGTGGGCCGCGACCGTCCAGGGGGTGAGGCCCAGCAGCACCGTGATGCCGCCCATGACCGCCTGCACGAGCACGCCCAGCGGCAGCGCCCAGCCGAGCAGCCTGATCGGCCGCGGGTGCGGGCGGGTGCGGCGCAGCTGCACGAAGACGGCCACGGCCGCCGTCAGCACCACGAACGTCAGCAACCGGTTGCCGAACTCGATGGCGGTCTGCCAGCCGGCGTGGTCCCCGCCCGGGCGCGGCACCAGGTTCTGGCCGTCGCACGTCGGCCACGTCGGGCACCCCAGGCCCGAGCCGGTCACCCGCACCAACCCGCCCGTGAACACGATCCCGATGTTCGTGACCAGCGCGGCCAGCGTGAAGCGCCGCAGCAGGCGCAGCGAGGCAGGAGCGGGCGGGGAGGGCATGGCTGGAGGGTACCGGCCGCGCCCGACCGATCCGGCCCCGGGTCGCGGTCCCCCCGGGTGCCGGAATACCCTGGTGGCGGCTCTCCCGCGTCTTCGTCGTAGGACCGTCACCGTGTCCACCGCCGCCCCCTCCTCGCGCGACGCCACGAACGCCAGCGCTCCCGAGGTCCGCACGCCCGCCGGCGTGCACCGCCGGCGTGCCGTGGTGCTCCTCGCGCTGGCGCTGTTCCAGTTCTGGCTGTGGGGCACGCGCATCAACAACCTCGTGCGCGACGCGGGGGACTTCTCCACGGCCTTCGTGGCCGTGCACGCCGTGCTGTACGCCGCCGCCATCGGTGCCGGGGTCGTGCTGCTGGTCCTCGGTGTCCGCATGTGGCGCGAGGCGCAGGCGGCCCGGAGGCGTCCGTGAGCTCGGCGCCCGGCCACGGTGGCGCGACGCACTCCACTGACGAGGACGATCTCGCCGCCGTCGGGCCGATGCACGCCACCGGGCGCTACGAGTCCCGGCGTGCCGCCTTCCGCCGCTACGTCCTGGTCACCAAGCCGCGGATCATCGAGCTGCTCCTCGTCACGACCGTGCCGTCCATGGTCGTCGCGGCGCAGGGCTGGCCGGGCACCTGGCTCGTGATCGCCACCGTCCTGGGCGGGACGATGTCGGCCGGCAGCGCCAACGCGCTCAACAACGAGATCGACCGCGACATCGATCGCATCATGGCGCGCACCTCGGCGCGCCCGACCGCCACCGACGAGGTGCCGCCCGGCCACGCGCTGCGGCTCGGGCTGGTACTCGGCGTCGCCGGGTTCCTGTGGCTGTGGGGGTTCGTGAACCTGCTCGCCGCGGTGCTGGCCACCTCGGCGATCCTGTTCTACGTGTTCGTGTACACGCTCGGCCTCAAGCGCCGGACCAGCCAGGCCGTGGTGATCGGCGGCGTGGCCGGGTGCGTGCCCGTACTCACCGGTTGGGTCGCGGTGCCGGGTGCCAGCCTGGCCGATCCCACCCCGTGGCTGCTGTTCGCGATCATGTTCTGGTGGCAGCCGCCCCACTTCTGGGCGCTGGCGATGAAGTACCGCGAGGACTACGCCCGCGCCGGGCTGCCCATGCTGCCCGTCACGCACGGCAACGACGAGGCCACCCGCCACATCCTGCTCTACAGCTACCTGCTGCTGTCGATCGTGCTGCTGGCGGTGGTCGGCGCCGGGCTCGGCTGGATGTTCGCCGCCGTGTCGCTCGGCCTGACCGTCGGCTGGCTGGTGCTGGCCCACCGCCTGCGCCGCACGCGCACGGTCGCCGCCGCGATGAAGCTGTTCCACTATTCAACCCTGTACGTGGCCCTGATCTTCATCGCCGCCGCGGTCGACGCCGTTCTCTAGCGCCGCGCACCACCGGCCGGGTCGACCGGTTTCCCGGCGATGCCCGGGAAACATGCGGGGAGCGGTGGGGGCGGCGGCCGGGATCGACCGGTTTCCCGGCGATACCCGGGAAACGTGTCGGTGAGCGGTGGGGGCGGCGGCCCGGGTCGACCGGTTTCCCGGCGATACCCGGGAAACGTGTCGGTGTGACCCTTGACGAGCCCTGAACAAGTGTTTAGTGTGCTGAACATGAGTTCAGCCACCGTTGGGGGCCGCGACCCCGAGTCCGAGACGGACCTGACCGCGCGGGCGCGGATCCGGGACGCCGCCATCACCTGCTTCGCCGAGCACGGCGTGGCCAAGACCAGCGTGCGCGCCATCGCCAAGGCGGCCGGGGTGTCGCCGGCACTGGTGATCCACCATTTCGGGTCCAAGGACGCCCTGCGGGTGGCGTGCGACCGGCACGTCCAGGCACTGGTGCGCGAACAGAAGTCCGCCGCGATGGCGCAGGGTCCGGGCATGGACCCGCTCGCCGCCCTGCGGGCCTACGACGACGGACCGCCGCTGCTGTCCTATCTCGCCAAGACGCTGATCGACGGCTCGCCGCACGTGGCCGAGTTGGTCGACGAGATGGTCGCCGACGCCGTCGGCTACATGCAGCAGGGGGTCGAAACCGGGATGCTCCGGCCCACCGACGACCCGTACGGCCGGGCCGCGGTCCTCACGTTGTGGTCGCTCGGGGCGCTGGTGCTGCACGAGCACGTGCAACGGCTGCTGGGTGCCGACCTGCTGGGCGACCCGAGCCAGTCACTGCCCTACTTCCGCTCCGGCCTGGAGATCCTCGGGACCGGACTGCTGGACGAACAGGTCCACCGGCGGCTGCAGGAGCAGTTCCGCCAGATCGAGGAGAACGAATCATGAGCGACGTGGCGATCCGCGTCGAGGGACTGGTCAAGGACTACGCCAGCGGTCCGCCGTGGCGGCGCACGCCGCCGGTGCGGGCGCTGGCGGGCGTCGACCTCGAGGTGCGTCGTGGTGAGGTGTTCGGCTTCCTCGGCCCCAACGGCGCCGGCAAGTCGACGACCATCCGGCTGCTGCTCGACCTGCTGCGTCCGACCGCCGGTCGCGTCGAGGTGTTCGGGCAGACGCCGGCGGCGGCCGGACCGGCGCTGCGCGCCACGATCGGCTACCTGCCGGGCGAGCTGACGATGGCCGGGCAGCGCACCGCCGGGGAGGAGCTGGCCTACCTCGCCAGCCTGCGGGGCGGCCACGGCGCCGACCGGATCGGCGAGCTCGCCGAGCGGTTCGGCCTCGACCTCGACCGCCCCATCCGCGGGCTGTCGAAGGGCAACAAGCAGAAGGTCGGGGTCGTCCAGGCCTTCATGCACCGGCCGGAGCTGCTGATCCTCGACGAGCCCACCAGCGGTCTCGACCCGCTGTTGCAGCGCGAGTTCCTCGACCTCGTGCACGAGGCCCGCCTCGGCGGTGCCACCGTGTTCATGTCGTCGCACGTGCTCTCGGAGGTCGAGGACGTCGCCGGTCGGGTGGCCATCATCCGGGCCGGCCGCATCGTCGACGTCGACGACGTCCGCACGCTGCGGCGGCACGCCGGCCAGGAGGTACAGCTGGACTTCGCCGCACCGGTCGACCCCGCGGAGTTCCGGGACCTGCCCGGCGTGGACGCCGTCAGCGTCGACGGGGCGCAGCTCACCTGCCTGCTGCACGGCGAGCCGGACGCATTGCTGAAGGTCGCCGCCCGGCACCACGTCCGTCACTGGTCCGCCCACGACCGCGAGCTCGAGGACCTGTTCCTCGACTTCTACCGGCTGCCCGTCGAGGAGACGCCGGCCGAGCGAGAGGAGGTGGCCGCACATGGCCGCTGACACCATCACCGCTCCCCGCTCCGGGGACCACGGCGCCGCCACGGCCGGCCCGCTGGCCGTCCTGCGGGGCGTGCTGCGCGACCGCCGCCGGACCCTGCTGCTGTGGAGCCTGGCGATCGCCGCCGTCACGGCCGTCTACGTCAGCTTCTATCCCGCGATGGGCGACGGCGCCGACCTGTCCGCCTTCGTGGAGAACATGCCCGAGGGCCTGGTCAGCGCGCTGGGCTACGACAACATCGCCACGCCCGGCGGCTACCTGTCCTCGACCGTGTTCGGCATCCTCGGGCCGGCGCTGCTGCTGGTCTTCGGGATCGGCTGGGGTGGCCGCACGCTCGCGGGCGCCGAGGAGGACGGCACGCTGGAGCTCGAGCTGACGCATCCGGTCTCGCGTACCCAGGTCTACGCCGAGCGGCTGCTCGGCCTGTGGCTCGGGCTGCTACTGCTCGTGACGATCGTCTTCGTCGTGGCGTTCGGACTCGTGACAGCCCTCGACATGGAGCTGGCGACCAGCAACCTGCTCGCCGGCACGGTCGGGCTGTTCCTGCTCGGTCTGGCGCTGAGCACCGTCGCGCTCGCCGTCGGCGCCGCGACCGGGCGCCGCGGTGTGGCCGTCGGTGCGGCCGCCGGCCTGGCCGTGGTCGCGTTCGTCGCGGACGCGATCGGCCCGCTGGTGGACGGGCTGGGATGGCTCACCGACGTCTCGCCCTGGTCGTGGTACCTCGCGGGCGAACCGCTGCTCGAGGGCTTCGACGTGACGGGGCTGGCGCTGCTGGCGGCACTGACCGCCGTCGCGACCGTCGCCGGGCTGGTGCGCTACCGCCAGCGCGACCTCGGCGTCTGATCGCGTTCGAACAGCCGACGCACGGCGGCCGCCGCGAGCTACGTCGCTCGCGGCGGCCGTCGTCGTGACGCGGAGGCGGACGGGAATCGAACCCGCCAGAGGACGCGTCGCGCCCTCTCGTCGGCTTTGAAGGCCGCGGGACCCACCAGGCGTCCGGACGCCTCCAGGCACGGCGTCGGCCGCGCACGCGCCCCAGCGTAGGCGCCGCGCGGACGGACGGTGTCGCCGGCAGCACGGCGGCAGCGCGCGCCTACCGTCCCCGACCATGCCCCTCCTCCCGGTCCCCTTCGCGATCGTCGCCTTGCTGCTCGCGGCGGCGGGGATCATGCTGGCCGGACCCCGGATGGTGCGGGTGGCCGACCGCCTGGCCGACCTGACCGGCCTGGGGGAGGCCTTCGTCGGCGCGGTCCTGGTCGGTGCGGCCACGTCGCTGCCCGACATCCTCGCCACGGTCATCCCCGCCGCCCGTGGCCTGCCCGAGCTGGCGGTCGGCAACGCGCTGGGCGGCGTGCTCGGGCAGACGGCGTTCCTCGCCGTCGCCGACCTGACCTACCGGCGCGCGAACCTCGAGCACGCGGCTGCGTCGCTGCCCAACCTCGTCCAGGCGACGCTGCTGATCACGCTGCTCGGCGGCGTGCTGGCGCTGCTGGCCGCACCCGAGCACAGCGTGCTCGGGATCCACCCCGGTTCGCTGGTGCTGGTCGGGACCTACGCCTACGGGCTGAAGCTGGTCAACGAGACCTCGACGACACCGATGTGGCACGCCGTGGAGACCTCCGACACCAACCTCGACGTGCCGGAGGAGGCGACCGTCCCAGCCGCCCAGCAGACCGGCCTGTGGTGGTCGTTCGCGGGCCTGGCCGTGGTGCTGGGCATCGCCGGGACGACCCTGGCCGTGGCCGGCGAGTCGCTGGTGGTCAACGCCGGCTGGCAGCAGGCCGCGGTGGGCGTCTTCCTGACCGGGATCGGCTCCTCGCTGGCCGAACTGGTCGTGTCCATCGCCGCCATCCGGGCCGGCGCGCTCACGCTGGCGGTCGGCAACGTCATCGGCGGCAACACCTTCGACACGCTGCTGATCGTCGCCGCGGACGTCGCCTACCGCGACGGGCCCGTTTACGCCGCGGTCGGCTCGGAGGCCATGCTGGTGACCGCGCTGGCGCTGGTGGCAACCGCGGTCATCGCGCTCGGTCTGCTGCGGCGGGAGCGACACGGCGTCGGCAACATCGGCATGGAGTCCGTGGTGGTGCTCGGCCTGTACGCGGTCGCCGTCGTGGCGATCACCTAGCCGCGGCGTCCGACCAGCCCGGCGCCTTGAGGTAGCTCGACAGGGCTGCGGCTGCGGTGTCCGAGGGGTCGCCGCGTAGGCCGTAGAGCGTGCGGCGACCTTCTTCGCGCAGGCTCACGAGCCCGGCCTGCCGCAGCAGGGCGAGGTGGTGGTGCGCCGTGGCCTTGGCGACCTCGAGCTCCTCCATCGCGTCGGCCAGCGTGATCGGGCCGCCGCTCATCCGACGCAACAGCCGCAGCCGGCCCTCGTCGCCCAGCGCCTTGGCGAGCTTCACGAGCGTCGGTGGGGGCGCCTCGCTGGGCAGCGCGACGAACTGGTCGGCGACCGGCGTGGACAGCACCTCGGTGTCCTCGAGGCGCCCGAGGATGAGCCAGGGCCGGAACCAGAAGCTGGGCAGCAGCACCACGCGCCGCAGGGTCCGGTCGTCCTCGGGTAGCTCGTAGCCGTTGGTGGCCTCGAGCACGACCTCGGCGGCCGGCATCCCGTCGTCCAGCTGTCGGTGGCGATGCAGCACGTCGCGCTCGATCGCCCCCATCGCCTCGTCCTGCAGGTCGCGGAACACCTCCACCTCGAACCGGTCGATGGCGGTCACGAGCCGGTCGCGGTATTCCGCGGGGGACGTGCGCACCAGCACCTCCAACTCGTGTGGGCACTCGCCGGCCGCGTCCATCTCCCGCAGTTGCTCGAGTGCCTCGGTGTCGCCGGCGATCACGCGCTGGACCAGCTCCAGCGGGTTGGCGCCCTCGAGGCGGTGGTCGGCGTGCACGAAGTTGGCCGCCAGCAGCTTCCACGGCAGCAGCGGGTCCTCCAGCAGGGCGTCGCGGACCTGCTGGACGGTGCCAGGCGCGGAAACGACGGCGCCGGCCTCGGAGAGCAGCAGCAGCGCCTTGTCGCCGCGCTCGCCCGACAGTGCCCGCAGCTCCTCGAGCAGGTCGTCCGGCGTGCGGTCGCGGACGGCGGCGATCCGTTCGGGGCCGATGTCGAACGCGTCCGGGTCGTCGGTGATCAGCACGCCCGCGCAGCGCAGCAGTTCGGCGCCGCTGGAGGCGCGGGCCTCCACGGTGGGCGCCGGCGCGCGGCCACCCGCGCGGAGGTCGACCAGTCGCATGGGCTCGGGCCTCTGACGGGTTTCGGACATCGGAAGCCTATCCCGGGAGGGCGGCGTCGAAACCCGTCGAACATCCGGGGGTGGTCCCTCCGCCCGCCCCGCGCGCGCGGCTTGGCGCCTTGCCGCGTGCGACCGGTCGTGGCCGCGCGGTGGCACGACTGCGACGCGCATCGGCCGATCGCGATCGAACGGACAGGCAACAGACGTTAGACATTCTTCGGACCACATGATTCGATACGCATCGAACAGGAGATGCACCGATGCAGTACCACGACCTGGAGGCGGAGGCCGACTACCGCCGCGGCGACCTGCTGCGTACCGCGCGCAGCGCCCGCGCCCGGCGCCAGCGGCCCACCCGCTGGTGGCGGTTCGGGGGCGGGGACGTCCGCCGGCCGACCGATGCGCGGCGCGACCGCGACTGACCGTGAGCGCCCGCCACCCACCGCGGGTGGCCGGCCCTGACGCGACGCACCGCCGCACGAAGAACCGAAGCGCCCCGGCACGAGTCCGTGCCGGGGCGTCGTCGTGCTCGGCGACGGCTCAGCGGGTCCGGTGGGCGAGTTCGGCGAACAGGAACGCCTCCGTCAGGCACGCCTTCGCGAAGTCGTCGAGGTGCAGCGACTCGTCCTCACCGTGGGCGTTCGAGCCCGGATCCTCGACGCCGACGAGCAGGCAGGGGGCGCCGCCGAACGCGTCGCTGAACGGTTCGACGAACGGGATCGACCCGCCGCAGCCCATCGCCGCGGGCTCGCGACCGTAGGCCGCCGTCATCGCCGCGACCGCCGCGTCCCAGGCCGGCCCGCCCGGTTCGGTCACCCAGGCGGCGTTGCGCTCGCCGACGCCCACCTCGACCTCCAGGCCCCACGGCACGTGCGCCTCGAGGTGCGCGCGCAGGGCCGTCAGCGTGCGTTCCGGATCCTGCCCCGGGGCGAGGCGGCAGGACAGCTTGGTGCGCACCTCGGCCAGCAGCGTGTTCGACGCCGCGTCGACCGAGGGGACGTCCATGCCGATCGGCGTGATCGTCGGCCGCATCCACAACCGTTCGAGGATCGTGCGCCGGCGGTCCCCGACGAACTCGGCACCGGCGACCATGCGTGCCTCGGCCCGGAACTCGTCGGCCAGGTCGCTGCCGTCGCCCTCGAGGTCGGTCAGGCGGGCACGCTCGTCGTCGCCCAACGGTCGGACGTCGTCCTCGAAGCCCGCCACCGCGATCGCGCCCGTGTCGTCGTGCAGGCTCGCCAGCAGCCGCACCATCCCGGTGAAGGCGTCCGGGACGACGCCGCCCCACATGCCCGAGTGCACCGGCTGCTGCATCGCCCGTACCGTGACGTACACGTCCGCCATGCCGCGCAGCGCATAGGTCAGGCCCGGCCAGCCGACCTTCCAGTTGGTGAGGTCGGTCAGCACGATCACGTCGGCGCGCAACTCCTCGCCGTGTGCGGCCAGGAAGTCGTGCAGCGACGGCGAGCCGATCTCCTCCTCGCCCTCGATGACGACCTTGACGTTGACGGGAAGTGCACCACGCGCGTCGAGCCAGGCCCGGACGGCCGCGACGTGGGCCAGGATGCCGGCCTTGTCGTCCGCGGCGCCGCGGCCGTAGAGGCGACCGTCACGCTCGGTGGGCTCGAACGGCGGCGAGTGCCAGCGTTGCGGGGTGCCGACGGGCTGCACGTCGTGGTGGGCGTAGAGCAGCACCGTCGGTGCGTCCGCGCCGGCATGCAGCCACGAGCCGGTCACGTACGGATGCGTGCCCTCGACCTCCAGCAGGCGGACGTCCTCGAGACCCGCGTCGCGCAGCCGCTGCGCCGTGCGCTCGGCCGAGCGGCGGCAGTCGTCGGCGTGCTCGGGTTGGACGCTGATCGACGGGATGCGCACCAGGTCCTGCAGCCAGGCCAGCGTCTCCGGCAGTTGGGCGACGAGGCGGTCGGCGACGTCGTCCAGGCCGTCGGGGACACGGGTCGCCGCGGGCAGGGTGGACGGAGGCTGCACGGACACGGGAGCTCCTGCGGGGTGGTCGGTCGGGCTCGGTCGGTCGTGCCAGAGTCTGCCCGACGAGCTCGAGGTGACGCAGCGTTGTCGAATCTGGCGACCCGCCGACTATCCTGCCGCCGCGCGAGGAACTGGCCGTCGACGTTCACGAAAAGGCGAACCGGGTGGGGCACGCAGCAGAAGCGTGGGACAAGCTGTCCAGCATGCTGTCCGGCAGCGACGTGTCGGACATCCCGCAGCTGTATGCGGCCGACGCGCTCTACCTCGAGCCGTACAACCCGCCACACCGCGGGAACCTGCTGATCCAGGCCTACCTCAAGGACTGGCTGGGCGGCAAGGAGGACATCGCGGTCGACGCCAGGCGCGTCATCGAGTCCGACGACGGCCGCTCCCTCGGCGTGGAGTGGACGATCTCCTACACGGCCGCAGGCCGGCGCTGGAACGACCTGCCGCGCGCGAGCTTCTTCGGCTTCGACGACACCGGCCGCATCAACTACCACCGCGACTACACGTAGTCACGGCCGGGGGACAGCTGGCGGCCGGGTCGCCGCCCTCGCGCAAGCCGGCTCGCCGCAGCACGAGCCGCGGCGGGCCGCCGGTCACTCCTCGCCGCGCAGCACGTAGCGCCACACGGCGAAGCCGACCGCCAGCGCACTGGCGGCGCCCACCAGCACCTCGTTGCGCGGCTTGGCGACGTCGGGCAGACGGTCGCGCAGACGGACCGGGGCGTGGAAGTCGCGCACGGCCCACGACATGGCCGTGGCCGCCGCGCGCAACTCCCGATCGGGATTGACGACGACGGGGTGGCCGACCGCGGTCATCATCGGCAGGTCGGTGATGGAGTCCGAGTAGGCGAAGCACGCCGAGAGGTCGTAGCCGCGCACCTCGGCGACCTGGCGGATCGCGTTCGCCTTCGCGCCCGCGTAGGCGTAGAACTCGAGCGTGCCGTCGTAGCAGCCGACGTCGTCGATGCCCGAGCGGGTGGCGATCACGTCCCGGACGTCGAGGTACTCCGCGAACGGCTCCACGATCTCCTCGCCCGAGGACGACACGATCCACACGTCGCGACCGGCCCGCTGGTGCTCCTTGATCAGGTCCAGCGCCTCGGCGTAGGCCAGCGGCGCGATCACGGTCTCCAGGGTCTCGCGCACGAGCCGGCGCACGCGCTCGGCCTCCCAGCCCCGCGTCAGCTCCAGCGCCGCATGGCGCATCTGCTCCATCTTCTCGTGGTCGGCGCCGACGAGCTGGTACACGACCTGTGCGTACAGCGACTTCACGACGGTGGTCGGGCTGATCAGCCCGTCACGCATCAGGGTGCGGCCCATCATCAGGGTCGAGGAGCCGGCGATGATGGTCTTGTCGAGGTCGAAGAACGCCGCCTCGGTCGCTCCGGTGCGCCGGGCGGCGACGCGGGCCAGCATGCCGTCGCTGAGCCGGTCCGCGTCGGGACGCGCGTAGCGCTGCTCGGTCTCGGCGGTCGCGGTCGAGGCGTCGCCCGCCAACTCGGCGGCGGCGGACAACACCTTGTCCACGGTGAACGGCGCGTCGTTGGCGAGGTCTTCGTCGGCTCGGCGGCCCACTGTCGGCTCCGTCGGTGCGGCGTGAGCGCCCCAGACTAACCAGCGTCGTCCACCGGTTCGACGCCCATCACGGTGCGCCCGTCGGTGACGACGAACGGAGGCTCGTGCGTCACCGGCCACGCGCCCTGGCCCCGCAGCGTCACGGACACCGTGCCGTAGCGGATCGTGGTCGTCTCGCCATCGGTCTCCACGGTGGTCTGCCCACCCGCCCACCACGAATCGACGACCCGCACGGTGTCCGGTGACGGGACGTCCTCGTCGGTCTGGGCCGTGGCCAGCACCTCGCCGGTGGCAAGGGAGCGGCGGACGGATCCCCCGTCGCGTGCCGTGGCCGGCAGCATGATCGCGTCACCGTCGACCCGGGGGCCGGGACAGCACAGTTGCAGCCTGTGGGCCCGGTCCACCTCGACCTCCCAGCGGACGGAGCCGTCGGCGTCGATCAGCACGAGGCGATCGCCGGCTCCGGGTCCGCCGTCCTGCGGGTCTCCGCCACCGTCACGGTCTCCGGCATCCGGGGTCCGGCGCTCGCCTCGGACCACGCCCAGGGCCAGCGGCTGTCCCGGCAGCGGCTGGATCTCGTCGAACACGCCGTCGCCGGTGAGCACGGCCAGGTCGGCCGGTGATCGGAGGCGGTGCCAACCATTCCGGTCGTCGTACTCGATGAGGAAGCGCTCGTGCCGGTACATCCAGGCGCTCGGGTCCAGCGGCATCCGGGCGCGTACGTCGCCGGTGCGGGCATCGAGGAGGACGGCCTCGTCGTCGTCGCGGAGGACGACACCGTCCTCGGTCAGCGACAGCATCGCCGCACCGTCGCGCTCCCACAGCAGTGCCCCCGTTCGCACGTCCCGGGCGACGATCAGTTCCGGATGGCTGTAGATGCCGTCCTCGATCTTCGTCGGATGGAGTTCGGGCGACTGGGCAGCGGTGACGAGCACCTCGTCACCCACGAACCCGCCGTGGGCGTGCGGCCCGCCGCGGTCCTCCGCGTCCCAATGCTCACGGCCGTCCGCCCGCACGACCTGTATCACCCGCCGGTCGGCGTGCAGGACGGCGAGGTGCTCGCCGGTGTCCGACGCGAACAGCCACGGCCAGGCGTGCTCCTCGGCGATCCCGTACTCCTCCGGGGGTTCCAGCCGCCACATCTCCTCGCCGTCGCGCGGGTCGACGGCCACCGCAGCCCCGTCGACCATGGCCACCACGACACTGCCCAGCGCAACCACCTCGCGGTGGTTGTCGCCGAGCTCCATCCGCCAGCGCTCGCACCCACGCGGCTCGCACCGCAGGCGGTGCGGGTCGAAGGGCGCCAGGGCGGCCTCCCGTTCCTCGGCGCCCAGGCGTTCGCCGCTGGGGATCGTGTCCTCCGCCGACAGCTCGACCTGCGGATCGGGCTGCGAGCGGGGCAGTTCGAGCGCGGTGGTGCCCATGACCCCGGCCGCGAGCACCAGCACGCAGGCCGCGGCGACCACGACCGGGAGGCGCCGGCTGCGTCGGCCGTGCTCCGCGGCGGCGTCGGGCGGCCGGGGCGTGAGCAGCTGGCCGCAGTGGCCGCAGAACCGGGCCGTGGCAGCGTCCCAACCGGCATCGCAGGACGCGCACGCAACCGTTCTGCTGCGCCGCACCCCGCACCTCCCGCTCCACGGCGGGTGTCCCCGCCCCGGCGTCACCCGGGAGGCGATGGTAGGTGCCGGGGCGGCAGCGTGACCCGACGTCGTCACCGGGCGCCCGCCGTCGGCAGACGCAGCAGGCGGCTCGTCCACAGGCCGATGCCGGCTCGTCCGGGGGCCGGACGCCGCCACCCGTACGGTGCCGCCTCCCAGCCCACGAATCGCACGGAGCACCGCGATGACCACGCCGGACGGCAGCACGGTGACGGGTGACGCCACCGTCGCCCTGCCCGTGCGGCTGCGGCTCGCAGCGCCCATGGAGGAACGCGTGCGCAGCTGGGTGGAGGGTGTGCTGGGTTGGCAGCCGGTGGACGGCGACGCGGACACGCTGGTGCCGCCACGGCTGTGCCTGGTCGACGTTGCCGCCGCCCGCGCCGACGCTTCCCTCGCGGAGTACCCCGACCTGCCGGTCGTCCTGCTCGCCGAGGAAGGCGAGCATCCCGGCGACGTCGCCGCCGCCGCGCTCCGCGCCCGGCCCGTCGCCACCCTGTGCTGGCCGGCGGACCGCGACCGGCTGCAGGACGCCGCGCTGGGCGGGTTGCGCACGCCGCGGCCGGCGACCACGGGCCCGCGGCTGGTCCGCGTCGGTGGTGCCGCCGGCGGCGTCGGTACCTCCACGGTCGCGGCCGCCCTGGCCGGACTGTTCGGTTGGCAGGGCGAGGCGGCTCTGGCCGTGCTGGGGCCGGCCGCACCGGTCGGTGACGTCCGAACCGTGTCGGTCGACGCGCTGGCCAGTGCCGGCCTGTGGAGCCAGGCCAGCCCGCTGGCCGGCGTGGCCACGGGGCGTGCCGTCCGGCTACCCGGCCGTGACGTGGGAGCGCTGGCGCTCGCCGACCCGGCGGTGGACGTCTGTGTCGTCGACGCGGGCGTCGATCCGGACGTGGACGTGCTGGTCTGCCGAGCCGACACCGCCGGCCTGGCCGCCGCACGCGCCACGACCGCGGCCGCCGTCGTGGTCATCGGTGTGGGTCCCGCACCACGACAGGCCGTGCAGGAGGCCTGCGGGCCGCGACGGCGCGTGCACCTGCCCCGCTCGGCGAGGGTCGCGCGGGCCGGACTGCTCGGACGGGTGCCCGCCGGCCTGCCCGGCAGCTGGCTGCGTCCCCTCCTGCCGCTGACCCGACGCGCCGGGACCGACCCACCCTGACGATGACGTGACGCAGCACACCCCGTGGGGGCGGGGACGGACCGTGAGGGATGACGAGCGCGACAAACGAGCAGACACCCACCACCATCGTCGACGCACGGCTGCGCGAGGCCGTCGCGCGCCGGCTCCGCACCGACCACGAGATCACCGCAGGTCATGCCGACCGGGCCGGCCTGCGGCGGGCCGTCGCCCGCGCCATGGCGGCCGAGGGCATCGTGGCCGCGCCCGACGTCTGGGCCCGCGCGGTCCGTGACCTCGTCGACGAGCTCGGTGGCCTGGGACCCCTGGAAGCCCTGCTACGCGACCCCGCCGTCACCGACGTCATGGTCAATGGGCCGGACGAGGTGCACGTGGAACGCGATGGTCGCCTGACCCGCGCCGGCGTCGCCTTCGACGACGACGCCCATGTCGAGCGGCTCCTGCGGCGTGTCCTCGGCCCGCTCGGGGTGCGGCTCGACCGGTCGCACCCGTTCGCGGACGCGGTCCTGCCCGGCGGCGTGCGGCTGCACGCGCTACTGCCACCGCTGGCCGAGCATCCCATCGTCACCTTGCGCCGGGTCCCGGCGGTGGTGCCGTCCTGGGAGGAGCTGCTGGCGTCCGGCACGGTGACCCCGGCCGTGCACGAGCAGCTGGTCCAGGCGGTCCGCGACCGCCGCAACCTCGTCGTCTGCGGCCGCGCGGGCGTCGGCAAGACGACGCTGCTCGCCCGTCTGCTCGGCGAGACCGGCGACGACCGGCTCGTCGTCATCGAGGACGCCCCGGAGCTGCGTCGGCCCGCCACGCACACCGTGCACCTGCGGGTGCGACCACCCAGCCCCGACGGCGCCGGCGGTGTCGACGTGGCGACCCTCGTCCGCAACGCGCTACGCATGCGCCCCGACCGGCTCGTCGTCGGCGAGGTCAGGGGCGCCGAGGTGGCCGACCTCCTCCAGGCGATGAACACCGGCCACGACGGCTCCGCAACGACGGTGCACGCCAACGGCGCCCAGGAGGCGATCGTGCGCCTGGAGGGCATGGCCCTGCTCGCGGGAGTTCCCCTCGCCGCCGCCCGTGCCCAGGTCGCGGCCGCGCTGGACCTGGTGGTGGCGCTCGAGCGCGGTCGTGACGGCCGGCGGCGGGTCACCGAGGTCGTCGAGGTGGTCGCCGGGCGGGACGGTGCCGTGATCCGCGAGGCGCGGGGATGACCGCGGCCCCGCTCGGACGAGATGCCGGCGCGGCGACGGGGGCGCGGCTTCGTGCCCGGCTCGGCGGCCACGGAGTCGAGGCAGGACCGACCGAAGAGGCGCTCGATCTCATGCGCCTGCGCGCCGCGGCCGGACTGCTGCCCCGCGACCCGCACCGGCTCTCGGCGCGTACGCGCCGCAGCCTGGCGGTCGCCGAGGCGGTGGGTGCGCCGCTACTGCCTGCGCTGGACGCGGCCGCGGCCGCGGAGGACGACCTGCGTGCCACCCGCCGGGCCATCGCCGTGGCCTCCGCCCAGACCCGCGCCGTCGCCGGCGGGCTGCTCGCGGCCCCGTTCGTGCTCGTGCCCTTCCTCGGCAACGTCGTCGGCGCCGACCTCGTCGGGTTCTACCGGACGGGTGTCGGCCGGATCGTGGGCGCCGTCGGCCTCCTCCTGCTCGCCATCGGGGCGCTCGCGGTCGGACGCCTGGTCCGCCGGGTCGGAGCGCCGCCCCCGCCGCCGATGTCGCCGACGGTGCGGCTCGTGCGTGCCGTGGTCGTCGGCATGCTGCTCGGCGCGGCCCTGCACCCGGTCGCCGGACTCGTCCTGGGCGTCATGACCTGGCGGCGCGCGGCCACGACGAAACAGGCCGCCGGGCCGGATGTCGACGAGGCCGCCGACCTCACCGCGATCGCGCTCGCCGGCGGGGTCGGGCCCGGTGAGGCCCTGCGCGTCGCGGCGCCGCACCTGCCGACCCACGCGGCCGAGCTGCGAGGCCTGGCACTGGAGCTCGAGCTCGGCCTGGCGCCGAGCGACGACGGCGCACTGACACGGCTCGGGACCGTGCTGCGTGCCGCCACCGACGTCGGTGCGCCCGCCGCGCCGGCCCTCCGCCGGCTCGCCGGCGAGCTGCGCGCCGACGAGCGCGCCCGGGTCCTGGCCGCCGCCGAGCGGTTGCCGGCCCAACTGACCTTCCCCACCGCCCTGGCACTGCTGCCCGCGACCCTCCTGCTGATCGGCGCGCCGATCGTGCAGGTCGGGCTGCGGCACGCCATGCCCTGACCGACGAAGGAACACCGATGAACACCACCGAAGCGGCGCAGGAGCTGCGTCGTCGCTGCCTCGCCAACCACCCCAGCAACACCCCGACCGGCCGTGACCACGACGCGGAGTTCGGTGCGGAGGACGGCTCGCTCGTCACCGAGTACGGGCTGATCGCGATCGTCGCCGCGACCATCGCCAGCGCCGTGATCACCTGGGCGTCCGGCGGCGCCATCGCCACGTTGTTCAACGCGCTGCTCCGCGCCGCGCGCGGCACCGTCGGCGCATGACGGCTCGTCCCTCCCGGTCCGCCCGTCGCGTCCATGCGCGCGGGCGGACCGCCCCGGGCGACGGTCGCCAGGCGGGCTCCCTCAGCCTGGAGTCCGTGCTGGTGCTGCCGGTCCTGGCCCTGCTGACCTTGGGGCTCATCGGCACCGTGACGGTGCTGCGCGACGTGTTGCTGGTGCACGAGGCCGCCCGCGTCGGCGCCCGCGTCGCGGCGACGACGCTCGACAACGGCGCGGTGGAGGCCGCCGTCCGCCAGGCGGCCCCGGAACTCGAGCACCTCCGGCTGCAGGTCTCGCCCGCCCGGCGAGGAGCCGGCGACGTCGTGACCGTCACGGCGGCCGCCGGGCGGCGCCTCGGCCCGACCGTGTGGCAACCGCGGGCGCGGGCACACGCCCGGGTCGAACCGTCGGTCGACACCACGATGCCGGAGGGCCACCCGTGGTGGCGGCCCGCCGGCGGGCAGACGCGTGGGCCCGTGCCGCCGTTCGACAGCGGGCACCACCGCGCCGGCCCGCCTGCACCGCACGAACCGGGCGGTGTCCCGTGAGCGCGCGTCCGCGGCGTCCGGGGCAGCGTGCGTGGCGCTTCCAGGCCGAGGACGGCGTCGCCACGCTGATCTTCCCGATGCTGCTGTGGGTGGCCGTCGTAGCCGGCGTCGCGCTCGTCGACGTCGGCGCCTACCTCGTCGCCGCCGCCCGGGCCCAGCAGTTGGCGGACGCCAGCGCGCTGGCGGCAGTCTCGGTCGACGTCCCGCCCGGTGGTGGCGACCCACGCGTCGAGGCACGGCGCGTCACCGACGCCGGTGGGGGCCGACTGGATGCTTGCGACTGCCGCCGCGGAAGCGAGCAGGCCAGCGTGACCGTCAGCGTGCCCGTGGACGGTCTGTTCGTACCGACCTTCTGGGCGCGGCGAGTGAGCGCCGATGCCGACGCCGTCCTCACCGACGCCTGGACGCCGGGCAGCCCCTGAGCTCCCATCACTCGGCCGATTCCCGGGGCCACCGCGTTTCCATGCACGAGTGGCGTTGGCTAGGCACGGCCCGGCATGCGCCCGCGATACTTGCGGTGTGCCGCCTGCTTCGACACCCCGAGGTGCGTGGCGATCTCCGCCCACGTGAGCCCGGCGACGCGAGCGCGACGCACCGCCGCGTCCTGCTCGCGCTCGGCCAGCCGTCGAGTCTCGGCCGCGGCCCGCAGCCCTTTCCGCGGGTCGTCTCCGTCTGCCGCATCGACCGCGACCTTCATCGGACTCCCTCCACGAGGCGGTCGTCAACATATATTGACGAGACGCGATCTCGTCAAGGGTGCGCGGGCGGGGTCACCCGCTTCAGTTGCCGAGGCGACGGTCGATAGGGTGGCCGATCGCGGCGGGACGACGCGCGTGTGGCACAGGGGACAGGGTTGGGGGCGACGACTGGTGCGCCCGGCAGCGACGCGCTGCGCGGGGCGTCGTGGGTGTTGATCACGCGGCGCGCGCGCCGGGTATCGCTGCTGTTGCTCGCGGTGCTTCTCCTGGCGGGAGTGCTCGGCGGTTGTGCCGCGTCACCGCAGACCGAACTGGCCGCCGAACCAGCTCCCGAGGCGGAGCTCGAGCCGGACGACGCGGTCGCCGACGACGAGCCAGCCGAGGGCGAGGACGAGGACCGCACGGCAGAGGACGAGGACGCCGCGACGCCGGAACCCGAACCTGAGCCGGAAGCCGACCCCGAACCGGAACCCGAGCCGTCGCCGGATGTCTCGGAGGATGCGGCGCCGAGCACGCCAGCGTGGACCGTGGTCAACGTGGTGGACGGGGACACGGTCGACGTGCGCGCCGACGACGGCACGCAGGAACGCATCCGTGTCATCGGTATCGACACGCCGGAGCGCGGCGAGTGTGGCTTCGGTGAGGCAGCGGCTGCGCTCGCCGCCATGACCGAGGGCCGCGTCGTCGACCTCGTCGACGGCGCCCGGGACGACCGCGACCGGTACGGACGGCTGCTGCGCTACCTCGACATCGAGGGCCTCGACGCCGGCCTCCGGTTGATCGAGGAGGGCTACGCCATCGCGCGCTACGACTCGCGCGACGGCTACGGCCGCCATCCGCGCGAGGACGCGTACGTCGCCGCCGATGCCGCCACCGCACACGTCTGCCCAGCCGCCGCTCCCGAACCGGCCGAGCCCGCGCCCGCGAAGACCGCGACGGCCGAGCCGGGACCGGCGCCGTCGAAGACCGAGAAGCCGGCCGCCGGCGGTCCCGGTTCCGGACCCGGTGGCGCGTGGAAGAACTGCACCGAGGCACGTGCGGCCGGCGCCGCGCCGGTGCACCGCGGCGACCCGGGCTACGGCTCGCACCTCGACCGCGACAACGACGGCATCGGCTGCGAGTAGCCCCGCCGACGCCCGTGCGGCTGCCGCGACCCCGGTCGTCGTGTCGCGCCAGGGCGCAACGGTCGCGTCTGGTGTCCGCGGGAGGGCGGTCAGCCGCGACGGTTGCCGGCTGCCGCGACCTCGGGGCGTCGTGTCGCGCCAGGGCGCAACGGTCGCGTCTGGTGGCCGCGGGAGGGCGGTCAGCCGCGACGGTTGCCGGCTGCCGCGACCGCGGTCTCTTGGCGGCCTCGGGACCAGGGGGCGGTCTCGTGGGGGCGAAGGGCCTCGGCGGTGCCGGACCGAAAGTCCTGACTTGCCCGCCGAGCGTCACGAATCGGCGCTCCGCCGTCGCCGAGGGCGCCGCGCGGCGCTTCGATGGTCACACGACCCCGCCGACCTCGGTGTCGGCGTCACCGAGGAGCTCCGCATGCCCGCCCGTCACGCCTACCTCGACGGCAACGAGGCCGCTGCCCGCGTCGCCTACGCCTGCTCCGACACGGTGGCGATCTACCCGATCACCCCGGCGTCGCCGATGGGTGAGCACGCCGATGCCTGGGCCGCCGCTGGGCGTCCGAACCTGTTCGGCGACGTGCCCGAGGTCGTGGAGATGCAGTCCGAGGCCGGGGCCGCCGGCGCGCTGCACGGCGCCCTGCAGCGCGGCGCGCTGGCCACGACGTTCACGGCCTCGCAGGGTCTGCTGCTGATGCTGCCCAACATGTACAAGATCGCCGGCGAGCTCACGCCGGCGGTCATCCACGTCGCGGCCCGCTCGTTGGCGACGCACGCGCTGTCGATCTTCGGTGACCACTCCGACGTCATGGCCGCGCGCGGCACCGGTTGGACGATGCTCGCCGCGGCGACGCCGCAGGAGGCCCACGACCTCGCCGCCGTCGCCCACGCCGTGACGCTGACGACCCGCCTGCCGGTCCTGCACTTCTTCGACGGCTTCCGCACGTCGCACGAGATCAACCGCGTCGAACTACTGGACGACGAGGTGCTGCGCGACCTGCTCGACGACGAGGCGCTCGCCGCCCACCGGGCCCGCGCGCTCGACCCCAACCGGCCCGTCCTGCGCGGCACCGCCCAGAACCCGGACGTGTTCTTCCAGGCCAGAGAGGCCGCCAACCCCTTCCACGAGGCGGTGCCGGACGCCGTCGCCGCCGTGATGGAGCGCCTGGCGTCGTCGACGGGCCGCCGGTACGGGCTCGTCGACTACCACGGCGCGCCCGACGCCACCCGCGTCATCGTGATCATGGGGTCCGGGACCGGCGCGGTCCGCTCCGCGGTCGACACGCTGGTCGCGAACGGCGAGCGGGTCGGGATGCTCACCATCCGCCTGTACCGCCCTTTCCCGGCCGAGGCGTTGCTGAAGGCGCTGCCGATCACCGTCACCGACGTCGCGGTGCTGGATCGCACCAAGGAGCCCGGCGCGATCGGCGAGCCGCTCCGCCTCGACGTCACCGCGGTGCTCGCCGAGTCCGCCGCGAACCTCGAACGTGCCCTGCCGCGGATCATCGGCGGCCGTTACGGCCTGTCCTCGAAGGAGTTCACGCCCGCGATGGCCAAGGCGGTGTTCGACGAGCTGGCCTCGCCGATCCCGCATCGCGACTTCACGGTCGGCATCGTCGACGACGTCAGCCACCGCTCCCTGCCGGTCGACCCGAGCTTTCCCGACGGCAGCCGGGACGACGACGCGAGCTACGTGTTCTTCGGGCTCGGCTCCGACGGCACGGTCGGCGCCAACAAGGCGACCGTGAAGATCGTCGGCGAGGAACGCGACCTGCACGCCCAGGGCTACTTCGTGTACGACTCGAAGAAGTCCGGTGCCGTCACCGTCAGCCACCTGCGGTTCTCGCCGCGGCCCATCACCGCCAGCTGGCTGGTGCCCGACGGCCGCGCCGATCTCGTCGCGATCCACCAGTTCGGTCAGGTCGCCCGGACCGAGCCGTGGCGGGCGGTCCGTCGCGGCGGCACCGTGCTGTTGAACGCGCCGCTGCCGCCCAGCGCCATCTGGGCCGTCCTGCCCGACCACGCCCGGTACGCGGTCGTCGCCAGGGACCTGCGGCTGGTGACGCTCGACGCCTCGCGCATCGCCCGCGAGCACGGCCTGGGCGGGCGCATCAACACGGTCATGCAGACCGCCTTCTTCGCCGTGACCGACGTGCTGGACCTCGACGTCGCCCTGGAGCGGATGCGCGAGACCATCCGGGGCGCCTACGCCAAGCGTGGACCCGAGGTCGTGGCCGCCAATCTCGCCGCCGTCGACGCGGCGGTCGACGAGATCCGCACGGTGCCGGTTCCGGACGCGGACCCGCCGGCCGTCACCCCGGCGGAGGTCTTCGCCGACACCACGCTCGGCGAGACCCGCGTCGCGCGGGCCATCCTCGCCGGCCAGGGCGACCTGCTACCGGTCTCGGCCCTGCCGGTCGACGGCACGTTCCCGACCGGGACGGCCTGCATCGAGAAGCGGGCCATCGCGTCCGAGCTGCCGGCCTGGGACCCGTCGCTGTGCATCGACTGCGGCAAGTGCGCGCTGGCCTGCCCGCACGCGGCCATCCGCATGAACGTGTTCGACCCGGACACGCTCGACGACGCCCCCGAGGGTTTCCTGTCCAAGGACACCAAGGACCGCGACCTCGCCGGGCTGCGCCTGACCGTCCAGGTCGCACCCGACGACTGCACCGGCTGCCGCATCTGCGTCGAGGTGTGCCCCGGCTTCGCCAAGGACGACCCCACGCGCCGGTCGCTGGTCATGGCACCGGCCGAACGCCGCCGGGACGTCGAGCGGCCCAACTGGGACTTCTTCCGCTCCCTGCCCGCCGCGGACCGCACGAAGCTGCGCCCCGACACCGTCCGAGGCTCGCAGCTGCTGATGCCGCTGTTCGAGTTCTCCGGCGCGTGCATCGGCTGCGGCGAGACGCCCTACCTCAAGCTCGTCAGCCAGCTGTTCGGTGACCGCCTGCTGGTCGCGAACGCCACCGGCTGCTCGTCGATCTTCGGCGGCAACCTGCCGACGACCCCCTGGACGACGAACGAGGACGGGCGCGGACCCGCCTGGGCCAACTCGCTGTTCGAGGACAACGCCGAATTCGGCCTGGGCATGCGGGTCGCCCTCGACGGGCAGGTCGCCACCGCCCGCCGGCTGGTCGAACAGCTCGCGGGCCGGATCGGCGACGAGCTGGCGACGGCGCTGCTCGAGGCGGTCGCGACCGACGAGGCCGCCTTGGCCGCGCAGCGCGACCGCGTCGCCGAGCTCCGGCGGCGCCTCGAGGGCGACACGCAGCCGGACGCGCGCCGGTTGGCCGCGCTGGCCGACGTGCTGGTGCCCACCTCGGTGTGGATCGTCGGCGGTGACGGCTGGGCCTACGACATCGGCTACGGCGGCGTGGACCACGTGCTGGCGTCGGGCCGGGACGTGAACCTGCTGGTGCTCGACACCCAGGTCTACTCGAACACCGGCGGGCAGGCCTCCAAGGCGACACCGCGGGGTGCGGTCGCCAAGTTCGCCGCCGCCGGCAAGGCGGGCGCGGGCAAGGACCTGGCGTTGCTGGCCCTGACCTACGGCGACGTGTACGTGGCCAAGATCGCGATGGGCGCCAACGAGATGCAGACCCTGCGGGCACTGCGCGAGGCACAGGCGTGGCCGGGCCCGTCGCTGGTGATTGCCTACGCCAGCTGCATCGCCCACGGCCTGGACGACATGGCCCACGCCCCCGACCACGCCGCGGCTGCCGTCGCGTCCGGCCTGTGGCCGCTGCTGCGCTACGACCCGGGCAAGACGCCGGGCAAGCGGTTCCGGCTGGACAGCAAGCGACCGAGCCTGCCGGTGGCCGAGTTCGCCGCCTCGGAGGCCCGTTTCGCCCAGCTGTCGCGGCGTGACCCGGCCGCGGCCCAGGCGCTGCTCGAGGGGCTGCAGGCCGACGTCGACACTCGGTGGGCGACCTACGAGCGTCT